>JAFZTV010000038.1 GCA_017618625.1 Bacteroidales bacterium
CGCGGTACGCGGTGCGCGACGCGCTGAGCGCGGGCTTCGGAGGCGAGTGCAAGAGATATGAGTTCACGGCTGAGGGGCTCAAGACTTGGACCGTGTGAGCAATAACCTAAACTGAAACAAACGATATGAATAGGATAAAAGAATCGATAGAGCAGAGTATCGCGGTGAAGCAGTCGGTGTTGGCGGACGAACAGCTGACGGAGAAGATCGCCGAGGCGGCAAAGATAATTGAATTCTCATTGCGCAACGGAGGGAGGATACATTTCTGCGGCAACGGGGGAAGCGCGGCCGACGCGCAACACCTCGCCGCCGAACTGAGCGGACGATTCTACTTCGACCGCCCGCCACTCAACGCGGAAGCGCTGCACTGCAACACCTCATACCTCACCGCCGTGGGGAACGACTACGGATATGAGCACATCTTCGCACGGTTGCTGCGAGGCACCGCAAAGAAAGGTGACGTGCTGGTGGGCATCTCGACGAGCGGCAACAGCGCAAACATCATCGAGGCCTACAAGGTGTGCAAGGAGATGGGCATCGACATCATCTCGCTGACGGGAGCCAGCGGGGGTAAGATGAAGGACTTCGGCGGCGTGCTGCTCAACGTGCCCTCGACCGACACACCCCGCCTCCAGGAGTGCCACATCATGATAGGCCACATCATCTGCGAACTGGTGGAAAAGGCTATGTTTTCAGGTCCGTGCCCGGACGGGGCGATAAATTAATTTTGAATTTTGAAAGCTGAAAGTTTTTAGTTGTCAGTTGCCAGTTATCAGTTGTCAGTTTAACTAATTGTAAGTTATGCAGCAAGAAGCCATTGTTTTAGCAGGGGGATTCGGGACTCGACTACGGTCGGTGGTGAGCGATGTGCCTAAACCGATGGCACCAGTGGCCGGAAGACCTTTTCTGTGCCACCTGATGGAGGCGCTGAAGGACGAGGGCTACGGACACATAGTGCTCGCGACAGGGTACCTCCACGAGAAAGTGGAAGGGTATTTCGGGAGCGACTATGACGGCCTGAGGATTGACTACGCCGTGGAGAAAGAGCCACTCGGCACGGGAGGGGCTATCGTCAACGGACTGCAGCACTGCGACTGCGCGATGGTGACGGTGCTGAATGGCGACACGATGTTCAAAATAGACCATACGAGACTTATAGCCGCCAGCGAGGAGAAAGAGACACCTCTCGCCATCGCCCTGCGGCAGGTGGAGAACTCGGGACGGTACGGCAGCGTGGAATGCGACGACGAGGGGCGTATCATAGCCTTCCGAGAGAAGGACGACAAAGGGCTGCCGGGCTACATCAACGGCGGCATCTACCGCATAGACCGCCACCTGCTCGACGGATTCCCCGAAGGTCGGCAGTTCTCGTTCGAGAAGGAGGTGCTACAGAAAGAATACATGGAAAAGAGATTCTACGGTGTGCGCTTCGACGGGTACTTCATCGACATCGGCATACCCGAGGACTATGAGAGGGCACAGAGGGAATTGGTCCGTGCCCGGACGGGGCGATAAATTAATATTGAATTCTGGTCCGTGCCCGGACGGGGCGATAAAATAAAGTTTGAATTTTGAAAATCACTGAACATACAGCGTTGTTTCTCGACCGCGACGGAGTTTTGAACCGGCTGCGAAGGGACGACTATGTGAAATGTCCCGACGAACTGGAGGTGCTGCCTGGGGTGAAGGAGGCGATGGATGTGCTGCGGCAGAGGTTCGCCCACGTGTTTATCGTCACCAACCAGCAGGGGGTGCGCAAAGGGCTGATGACCGAAGAGGACCTGGCCGCAGTACACAGAAAACTGATTGAGGAAATCGGCTTCATCGACCATATCTATTACTGCCCCGAACTGCAAAGCGCGCACAGTTTCAACCGAAAACCCAATATCGGAATGGCGTTGCAGGCCCGTAGGGATTATCCAGACATACGGCTGAAAGAGAGCGTGATGGTGGGCGACTCGGCATCGGATATGCTCTTCGGACGACGGGCAGGGATGACCACCGTGCTGATAGGCGAAAGCAACAGCATAGCCATAGAGCACCCAAACCTTGTGGACTACCACTACCCTACCCTGATGGAGTTTGCAAGAAACATTTAAATCAGAAAAAGCAGCATTTTATTGAATGTTGTACGGTTTTCCCTGATTTTTGCAACTACTATTATAGAAACAAACACAACTACCATGAAGCAGACCGTACGGATAATAGTCCCCATCTTGATTGTAGCAATGATACTGCCAGTATCCGCATTTGCGAAGCCGAAAAGCACCAAGAGACCAGGCTACCGCATCAGCATGCATATCGACGGCTCGAAAGACGACACGATATATCTGGGCTACTACTCAATGAAAGGCGGCACCTACGCGCTCGACACCGCCATCAACGACCGCAAAGGCAACTTCGTCTTCAACGGCGACTCGCTGCTCTACCAGGGTCTATACTTCCTAACCAACACAAAGGGGAAATACGTGGACTTCTGCGTCCACAAAGAGCCACAAAACTTCACCTTCACGACCAAGGACGACGACTGGCGAGGCACATCAAGGTGACAGGCTCGCCCGAGAACACAGTGTTCTACGCCTTCCAAGCCGAGCAACGGGCATTGAAAGACGACGTTCAGGCCGCATCGAAACGGATGAGCAAAGAGGAGTTTGAGACCTACCGCACACAGCAGTTAGATAAGAACGACAGCCTGATACAAAAATTCATTGAGATCCACCCAGACCTGCTGTTCACTCGAATGATGAAATCCACCATCCCGATAGATGTGCCACTGGTGAACGACCGCGGAGACTCGCTCACCAACCAGGAACGCTACGAATACTACGCTGAACACTATTTCGACAACATCCCGATAGACGAGGATTTTATGCTGCGCACGCCCGAGAACGTGGGGTTCAACAAAAAACTGGAGAACTACTTTAACGAAACACTCAAATATGCCACACCTGAATTCATCATCTCGCACGTGGACGCGATAATAGACCGCGCACGAACGGCTCCGGAAATGTTCAAATACCTGGTCCATACCACCGCTGAGCGTTATCTGCAAAGCAACGTGATGGTGTACGACGAGGTGTATGTACACATGATACACCGCTACTACGCCACGGGGGAGGCGGTATGGGCGTCGCCGAGCTCGATAGACGAGAACGTACACCGCGCCGACATCTGGGAGAAGATACTGGTGGGAAAGACCGCTCCAGAGCTGATACTGAAAGACACGATGGGGACGTTCCACTCGCTGAGGATGGAGTGCAGCCAACACCAATACACGCTGCTTATTTTCTGGTCGCCTACCTGCGGACACTGCAAGGTGACGATTCCGGAGATGCACGAAATCTATGAGAAATACAAGAAAGAGTACGACATAGCAGCCTTCGCAATACTGAGCGAGCCCGACGATGCCACACGCCCGAAGTGGAAGAAATTCATCAACCAGCATGAGCTCGGCGACTGGCTACATCTCGATGGTGGCGAGGCCAATGTGGACTGGAAAGAGGTTTATGACGTGATCACCACACCCAAAATATTCCTCCTCGACCGCGAAAGAAAAATACTATTCAAAAAATTCAGCGCCGAAACCCTCGAAGGAATAATCAAAAGCCAGCTGAAAAAGGTGGGAGAATAGGCTTTGCAAAATAAGGTGTATTTTGCTTATTGAATAATGGATTGATAAGCATGTACATATATTCTATAGGTTTTACTCCTCTTTTACTCCTCTTTTACTCATATTTTGCACAGAGCTATGGATGAAATATGTCATAGCCATATTTGAGATATGGTTTGGCCAACCTTGGGATTACTTTATGCCAACCACAGGTGTATTTTGGGCCAACCGAGGGGCAACCGTAGGCTTACTTTGAGCATATCTTGGATGGGGATTGCTGTTACTTGGGAATGTGAATAAACGTGAGAATGTAGGTTGATGGGAATTATATGAGATATTTTCACGGGACTTTAATACTAAACTGGTGGGGATTGGCGTTATAGGTTTAATTTTAAACATATAACGTTTAGTGTTAAAAGATATCATGGAGATGAAAATCAGAACTGCATTGATAATACTCGCGGTGGCGTTGTGTCTGCCGAACTTCGTCTGCGCCAAGGAGAAGAAAGACAAAAAGGGTGCGAAGGCCAGCTACCGAATCTCGCTGCATATAGACGGTGCGACGGACGACACGGTGTATATGGGCAACTACTACGCCAAAGGGACGTACGCGATAGACACAGCCCTCAACGACGGCAAAGGCAACTATGTGTTCAGCCGTCAGACGGAGCTGTTCCCGGGACTGTATTTCTTCACGAACCAGAAGGGGAAGTTCTTCGAGTTTGTGGTGTATAAAGAGAAGCCAGAGTTCTCATTCACCACTAAAAACGACGACTGGAAGCGGCACGTGAAGGTGAAAGGCTCAAAGGAGAACGAGATATTCTACGCATTCCACGCCGAGCGGCAGTCTTTGACCGACGAGCTGGACGCTGCATCGAAACGTATGAAAGAAGAGGACTTCAAGGAATTCCGCAGAGGAATGCTGATAAAGAACGACAGCCTGATGCTGAAATATATAGATATGTATCCCGACTGCATGTTCACCAAAATGACGCTGGCCACCAAACCGGTGGAAGTGCCGCTGGTGGACGAGAAAGGCGACTCGCTTACGAACAACGAGCGCTGGGAGTACTACGCCGACCACTACTTCGACAATATGCCGCTGGGCGACGACTTCATGGTACGCACACCGGAGAACATATTCCACAAAAAGGTGGAGGACTACTTCAACGTGACGCTGAAGAACACGATGCCAGATTTCATAATACCGCACATCGACGCGATGATAGAGAAAG
>JAFZTV010000039.1 GCA_017618625.1 Bacteroidales bacterium
CACTTGGGGATTACTAATCCTTATGGTTTGCCGTTGCTGACAGCTCTTTCAGTTACACAACGTGTGTATTAGTTTGCGAGCTTGCGAAAGTGGATGTTCCGGAAACAAATTATCGAAACGTTGTTCCTCCGATATGTTCATCATATACGAACGCCGGAAAGTATCATCATAAGGATCTCTCATCCACTCCGATTCATTGACGCCCTGATTTCTTGCCACAGAAAATATCGTCGAATCCCGTTGTCCTGTTATACCAACCTCGTCGAAGAAAGCATTTATCTCCACTATTCCCAATGAAGATTCAATGTTCGCCCGCAAAAAATACTGTACCCCCGATGAGTCAAGCTGACTCTTTATGATACTATAAATATACCTCTCTTCTGATTTGGTTATCCCGCTGTCAACCTCTATCAGAGCTTGTCTTTCACCTAAAGAGTGATGTATCCCATCTATAACCGACTGCCTTTCACCAAACGGCATAGATTGATGTCGAGATACAGGGAATATCAACGCAAAACATTGTGCCGAACTTGTGCTCTTCCCTAAAGAAATGGAATTGTGGGGATCATCCGGCAGACTTTTAAGTCGCTGCCAACCATCCTGAAATAACAGTTCTATTGTCATTGCTTATTGTTTTGAATTTGGACTTCTTGTAGAAAATCAAACTCTCGTAGCTTCTTTATTGCTAATGGATGTTTCTCTTGATATGCCACTCAGTAATATTCCTTGGCCTTTACTAGATTTTTCTCCACGCCCCATCCATTCTCGTAGAATTCTCCCACACGATAAAAAGCATAAGGCAATCCGCATGACTTATAAAGTTCAAATGCCCGCTTTAAGTCTTTGGGATAACCTTGCGAGCCTTTTCTGAGTATATCGGCGAGGTTGCTCTTTGCAAGATCATCACCTAAGGCAACGGCTCTTTCATACCAGCAAACTGCCTGATTGATATCCTTCTCCACACAGACACCATCTTCAAAGAATGTGCCTAAGTTATTGGTAAAATCCGGGTCATAGAAAGCCTCATGGTCGTCATAGTTGGCTACTATATCCAGCATCCCCATAACCTCTTCCCTATCAAATCCGTGATCTTCCGGGTTATCGGAATATGCGAGAAAAAACTTGCGTCGATTCACCGGCACCACATTTCGATAATTTTGTTTTCCATATAATAATCATTGTTCTTCAAATATCCATCAATACAATATAAATTACAACTCAAGTTTTTATTCTCTCGATGACAATCCATAGATAAAGTCCAATATTCTCTTTGCAGCAATGGATGTTGCTGTTTCGATATCCTCTTTTGTCCAAACATCGGAAGGATAACCCACTAATGCAAGTGCAATAGGATATGTGCTATCTTTATATCCAGCCTTATCCATTATCGATTTCTGCTTTTTCGTCTTAAACCATTCGTTGCCGATTGACTTATTGATATCCTCTTCCAAAAGAATCTTATTGCCCAGTTGATTTACAACACTCTTGAATTCTGTTACGTCCTCAATTCCTGCATCTTGTTGGATTGATGTAATATTATGGCCACTTGCCGGCATGATATGTTCAATATTCACATTCTCAGAGAATTTGAAAGATAAATCATGCTTTTTTGCATATAAGTACTCGTTCAGAAATACGAGGATGTTTTTGTCGTACTCCATCAACGATTTCTTAAGTTCATCCCTGTTTTCCCATTTCCTACCAATATGTTCGTTGAAGTCTTTCTCAATGTCTTCCATAGAGAAACAAGCATCAACAAGCTTAACATTCTCTCCAAAAAGGAATGTTTTGAAGTTGGAACTTGAGTAACCAGCATCGACCAATTCCAGAATGGTAAAAAGGCGAAGCAGGCATTCGGCTATTCCTTGTACGGTATCTTTGGTAATGTCATTCGGATTGTATCGGAACAAATAGGAAACTAAGTATATTTTTGCGTTTTCGTTGAATTTCAGCAACAACTTAACTATAGGATAATCTTTAATTGTATCCCATATCTGGGCAATCTTGTTGAATTGTTCACAGAGCTCAAATGGATCTTTTAGAAGCTCTTTTTTATCTATAGTGTAATACCTTCTTAAACCCGGTGTTGTAACATCGGGTTGACTTCCTTCTTTTATATACTCTCTCTCTGTTGCCCGTCTGATATACATATATTGTTGTAGGATAGAATCAATATCAACAATCTTTCTTACACTCAAATCATCAGCGGATTTTTTGAGATCTTCCCACAACTTCATGTAGCGTACCTTGTCTTCTCCAGCATTTGAATATAGCTGTGCGGAGATAATGTCGGCATCAGATAACGGCAATCCTGTTGAGTTAAGCGAGTTAAACATAGTAATAGCTTGCTCTGTTTGCCAACTGCGTATTTCAATTATCTGACACTCCCCGAGAAAAGTCTTAGCAAATGTGTTGAGTTTAGACTCTTTGTATCCTCCTAACTTATTGTAAAAAAATTTAAAGTTCCTAAAGAAGTTTGTGTATTTGTTATCTTTCTGTTTTCGCGGTATTCTTGCACAATCTTTTTCTGCTGTTGAAAACGATGGGGCTTCGCAGATGACCTGAAGGTCATTCTTATACAACTCATTAATTGACTTGTTTTCTAATACCACAACGTCCTTTACGGCATTCCAATCTAGCATTACTTCATATCGGCTCTCATCATCTGTTTTATATAAAATGTCTATTATCTTGTTTATTTTCCCTTCAATCGCTTTTGCCAACGCTACAGAATCCACGTCCTTTTTTATTTCCTGATAAACGTCTTGCAACCTCAACAACAATGCTTTCAACAGCAGGATAAAGGTTGTTGTGCGTTGCTGTCCATCAATAAGGCTTATTCTGTCGGTTTCAGAACAATCAGCGATAATTGTTCCAAAAAAGTATGGTTCTTTTTTATCTGACTCAATAAAAGCCTCAATATCCTGCCATAATTTATCACATTGAACGATATTCCAAGAATACCCACGTTGATATTCTGGAATAACAAATCTCTCATCCTTGTTGATTCTCAAGTAATCGCTAATGAGTTTTAATTTAGGTTCAATATCTTTCGCCATAATGCTTTATCTTTATGTTTTCAAAACGCAAATTTACACATTTTTCTCATATTGTACCGATAGATTCCAACACGTTCTTTTTACCTGTTTTTGCACTTCCATGTTGAATTTAAGACTGTATTTGCAAATAAATGAAGATGTCACCAGCGAATCTCAATACGACTGTACACTGATGTCCTCAATTCATCGGCAAAGATAGACATTTTTTTGAAATACGAAAGCCCCGCTTTCAGGGGGGCTTAAGGGCGGTCTGGCCCCCTTTCGGGCTCAAACCTTTTGGTTTTGCAAAAATATAAATATTTTTTGATACATCAAAATAAAACAGAAGTACACGAAAATGATTGCCTATTAAAAGACATAAAAAAGAAGCCTTGAAATATGCTCCGAATCTACAGTCCGGGTACATATTTCAAGGGGCCCTCCCATTTGCAACGCATGTGCAAATTAAAAAGATACCACGGTCTTCCATACCGACCATTGTGGGCATTTTTTTGTTTTCAATGTATAAGTGTTACTTTTTTGCAAACATTCGCGTATATCCACTCTTGTACGTTAAATTCAGCATCGAACCATCTCCCTCTAATATGGCATAGTCAAATGGACTTGTACTTTCATGGGTTAAAAAATCGACTCGGTTGTTGGCAAATGAATAGGTTCCGTAACAGACCCCTGTCGAACATGGATTTCCTGTTTCGTCACCCATAAATTCCAAAAACGCGACATCTGACGTAAAATGAATCCACAACGTATAATCTCCATAAGCCGCCGCCCATGAGGTTCCGTTTAATGATTCTTTTGGCAATTCATCTTTCTTACATCCAGATACCATTACAAAGGTTATCAGTATAATTAATGCTAGTATTTTTTTCATGTCTGACAAATTTTAATTTTGTTTCGTCCATATTGTAAAAAGGATATTGGAGGTGAACATCACTTTATTTTGTTGACTTTTTATGTTCTCCTTTTCTCAGAATACTAATGCTCAAATGTACCTGTTGTTCCGGATGGGTATTGGGGTTGATTGAACTTATTACGCAGCGGAAAATATCCGTCCATCCCATCTCTAGAAATGCCGCTAAATCCGCATTGGTTCCGCGAGGAATGAATCCGAGCAGATAATCCTCACCATCCTTATTATATATCACTTGAACAGCAAAGGGATCATGTGGGTTGTTCAATTCACGTTCTAGGCGAACTTGTTGTCCGACCTTAAGGTCTTCCCAAACTAAATCGGCGTCGTGATACTTGCGGCCAGCCAAGTGGCAATCAGTGTAGAAAAGGTTGTGTGCTTTCATAACTTTTACATTTTAATTGTTTGACGATGCAAAAGTACACACCCACTGCGCCAAATTTCGGGCCACAGTTTAAAATCATTTGCAATACACTTATTTTCAGTCGTGTATTATTCTTGCCTCGCCCGAGAATGAGCATATTTCGGTGGCGACGGTGTTCAAATTGCGGAAGCGGCTGTAGCTGCTATCTGCAGGTACGCCTGCCACATTGCCCATCGTGTCGAGATTCCATGGGGCAAGAATCAACAGACTCCCATGGGCACATGCATCAAAACGTTTGCGTTCGGGTTTCCAATAGCGACCAATTGGGTCTGCTTGCAAATGTATCAAAGGATAACCTTTCTCTAAGCACTCGTTCTTCATGAGCAACTCGCCGCGCGAGATGCCTGGAGTGACGATGACCGTCTGACCTGCAAGTATAGCAGCTATCCATTCAGAATGTTGCCGTGCGTAGTCGTCAGTGGTTTCATAGGGAAGGTGCGTAATGGGATGCCTACGATGGCATTGCACTTGCACCTTACGAGTCCATCGTAGCAGAAAGAGGTTACCAAAAGCGCCATAGCTGCGGCCACCTATCTGGACATGCAGGCACCGCTGCAACACATCTGGCAGAAGGCGTCGCAAGAGTGCCCTTCGAGGGTTGTCGTTTACATAAGCTATCATCGCCTTACGATGCCGTTCATCGAGGCAAATGGTATCGTCATAGCTGTCGTCAAAAAGGGGACGTTGGTTTCGTCCGACAAAGGAGTAGTACTCTTGCCGTTGTTTATGGGAGATGTTTCGGATGAGAGTGCCCTCATCGTGGTATTCGAGGGCCTTCTCGCGAAACCATGCTGGGCAATCGGGGGATTGGCAATCGACCGAGATCGGTCGATTGATCGAAGAAGGAAGGCCTTGCTGTTCTTGCCAAAGCCTGGTACAGAGAGACTTGAAGGCCTGTATAATGTCGCCCAAACTCCACTCCATGGGTTCAAGAACTTCTATAATGCCATGAAAATGGTCAGGCATACATACACAAGCATGTACGGCCACATGGTTGCCACGGGATAACTGGATTGATGGCGTCTGTTGCCACGCATGCTGCACAGCTTCGCCAAGAGTGGAGAGGACTATTTTTTCGCGACCGAGCTCGGTCACGAATTTGGAAAGCAACGGTTCCCTGCCACTAACTACCAGCGTGATAAGATATACTCCACGACCGTAGTAGTCGTGTCCTGGATTGCGAGGACGATAGGCGGAGTTTATCATTTTGAATGATTACTTGTAATTCTCCGCCGATTCCTGCAACATTCGGCTAATTATTTGCGAAATACTTTCGGGAGAAACGACCTTCACCCAACGGCCTCTGGAAAGTATATGGGCAATGAAATCGTAGGTGGGATGCAGACATACTTCGAAATCGACATATTCTTCACCCACAGCCAACTCGCGTTGTGATGGATGTATGGGCAAGTCTCGCATAGCGTAACGTTCGTCGCCATAAGCACGCAACACAATACGCTGTAACGGAATGCGGACATCTGTCATCACACCGAAATACTCCGAGAAATAGGCCTGTGCATCGAAGTCTTTATCCATTGTAAAGCAATCTTCGGTCACACAGATTTCCATCATGCGGTCGAAGGAGAAAACGATGAAACCTCCTTTATCGAAGCGTCCCAGCAGATACCAGCGGCGACGGAAGAGTTTAATGCAATAGGGAGCTACCGTCCATTGTTGCGGCTCAGGGCTCCCATAGCGTCGGTATGTGACGGTTATGCGACGGTTGTCTCTCATGGCTTCCACCTCCATTCGCAGGTTTTCACTCTCGCTGGGTATGCTTTCAAGTAATATGCGGTCGTGCAAGCCACGTGCTTCGCTGACGATATTGCTCACCGACAAAGTGCTGAGCATCCAACGGGACACACTATCGTCATTCATCAACGACGGGTCGTCAATATAATAGCGATTGTCCGCATCGCAGTCGATAATGATACCGAACATATCCTCAACCTTCTGCCGATGGCGGCGGAATGTCGTACGACTGAAGGGTACACCCTCACTCATTTCGGTACGCAGCCAACGATCGTTGATTTCCCGTAGTGTGATCCGGCCATAGCGGCTTATGGTATCAACCAACCATACATATTCTCTAAAAAGTGCTGATGCTTTCACAATATATTATATAGTTGACCATTAAGGCTCCTATTGCTGACTAATGACGAGTTTCTGGCGGTGGGTGTTGGATTGCAGGATGTATGTTCCTGGGGCGAAGCTTGATAAATCGAGGGTGCCGGATTGCGGGTGCATTGTGGTTTTGTTGCCTTTGAGGTCGTAGATTGCCACTTCGCCGTCTATGTCGATATGCACCAATCCTGTGGTGGGGTTGGGATAGATGTTGAATGCTTGATTGTTTGATTGCGTGATTGTGCTTATTGAGAGTGGGTCGGGATCATCGGGATTGTCGGGGTTGTCTGGGTCTTCTGGATCGTTGGGGGCGTCTGGGTCTTCAGGGTCGTTGGGGTCGTTGGGGTCGTCGGGGTCGTTGGGGTCTTCGCCGGTTCCCATGAGCCACCTCTCGCGGTTGGGCAGAACTACGGTGTCGGCTATCTGCTGAAGGTATTCGGCTTGCTCGGCATCGAGGTCGCCGTAGTAGCCGCACGGCGCAATCGGCACTTCATAGAGGGTTTCGAATATGGCGCACGCCACCAGATAGGAGCCCGCAAGGTTGGGGTGGATGTCGTTGAAGACGGAATGCAGCATCAGGTCGTGATGGTCGGCATAATGCTCTCTGAAGCACTCGCCCGCAGGAGCGAGAGGCACTCCCGCCAGACGCGCTATCTTGGTGACGGTATCGAGTATGCGCTGCTGGGTGTAGAGATAGTAGTCATAGTCACCGTTGCCGTCGCCTGGTGTGACGCCGTTGCTTATCTCATAAAGGCAGACCTTCGCCTCGGGGTTGACGGCATGCAAGGCCTCGACAAGCTGCCGCACGACCCACGCGGAGGAATCGGTGCTTATCGAGCCGCCCGACGACTCGCCCGTGCCGGGTTGCAGCACCAGCTTGTCCCATCGTTCGGACTCGAGGCGGCGCAGCAACTCGCCCGAAGCGAGCATCTCGGCCAAACCTGTCCCGCCGACGGTGTAAGAGTCGACCTCGACACGGTAGCCCTTGTCGTTGGCTATGCCCGCGAAGAGCTGGGGCATGTCGTTGAAGTAGGTGAGGCTGTTGCCGACAAAAAACACACGCTCCTGCGCGGAGGCACAGAGGAATGAACAAAGGAAAAACAGAATAACCAGAGAACGGTGACAAGTTACCATTGTGGAGATTGAATTATGGATTGAGAGAGATGTGACCTGAAACAATCACATTATCGCCCCGTGCGGCGCACCTATTTCAAGAGATTTCCGAAGATGCTGCGGGTGAGCTCGCGGGTTATGGTGCGTGTGGCGGCGGAGGTGGTGTTCTTCACTATCTTCTGTCCGGTGGATGTGCGCGACTTGGTTTTCTTGCCCGAAATCTTGTCGCTCACGGCGGTGCCGGCGGCGGTGGCCAAGGTGGCGGTTACGGCGGTGATGACGCCTTTCAGCACCTTCGAGCCTATGCCACTGCCTTTCTTGGCGGGTTTCTCTTCCTTGACCTTGGGTTCTCTGGTTGCCGGCACGTTTTTCTCCTCTTCAACGGCCTGAATGGCCACCTCGCGCTCGCGCAGGAGGATTTCATAGGCACTCTCGCTGTCAACGGGGGTGTCGTATTTGCCGTAGATAGGGCTCTGCTTGATGGCTGTGTCGCGCTCCTGCGGCGTGATGGCGCCTATCTGCGAGAGCGGGAAGAGTATGTTGGCGCGCTGCACGACGGTGGGCGCACCTTTCTCGTCGAGGAAGCTCACTAGGGCTTCGCCCGTCTCGAGGGTGGTGATAGCCTCGTCGGTCTTGAACGCGGGATTGGGACGCATGGTGTCGGCGGCCGTCTTGACGGCTTTCTGGTCTTTGGGCGTGTAGGCGCGGAGGGCGTGCTGCACGCGGTTGCCGAGCTGGCCGAGGATGCTGTCGGGTATGTCGGACGGGTTCTGGGTGACGAAATAGATGCCTACGCCCTTGCTGCGGATAAGACGTATGACCTGCTCGACTTTGTCAACCATAGCCTTCGAGGTGTCGTCGAAGAGCATGTGCGCCTCGTCGAAGAAGAAGATGAGCTTGGGCATATCGAGATCGCCGACCTCGGGCAGAGTGCTGTAGAGCTCGGTCATAAGCCACAGGAGGAAGGTGCTGTAGAGCTTGGGCTGCAACATGAGCTTGTCGGCGGCAAGAACGCTGAGCACTCCCCTACCCTGCGCGTCTGTCTGCAGGAGGTCGCGGATGTCGAACGCCGGCTCGCCGAAGAACTGGTTGGCTCCCTGATTCTCGAGCTGCAAGAGGGCACGCTGGATGGCGGAGACGCTGGCGGTGGAGATGTTGCCGTACTGAGCGGAATACTCCTTGGCGTTCTGCGCCACATGGTCGAGCATGGAGCGGAGGTCCTTCATGTCGAGTATGAGAAGTCCGCGGTCGTCGGCCACACGGAAGACGATGTTAAGCACACCGTCCTGGGTGTCGTTGAGGCCCAGCAGACGTGCGAGCAGCTGAGGTCCCATCTGCGAGACGGTGGTGCGGATAGGGTGTCCCTGCTCACCATAGACGTCGTAGAAACGCACAGGGCAAGCCTGGAACTGCGGATTTTCGATGCCGAACTGAGACAGGCGTTTCTCGATGAAGCCGCTCATCGAGCCGGGACGCGAGATGCCGCTGAGGTCGCCCTTCATGTCGGCCATAAAGCAGGGGACGCCCGCCTGGGCGAACGTTTCGGCCATCACCTGAAGGGTGACGGTCTTTCCTGTGCCGGTGGCTCCGGCGATGAGGCCGTGACGGTTGGCCATCTTACCGATGATTGAAAGGTCGCCCTCGGCGCAGTGGGCGATATACAAGCCGCGAGATTGATCGTACATGATGAAGTAATGTTTATGTTTATACGTTTATATGTTGCACATTTATATGTTAGAGTGATTGGGTGGGCAGGGGTCGATTATGACCGATGCCGCGCACACACTTTAACGGAGTGCAAATATACACAATAAACTAAAAAACTTGACACTTAAAACTATTTTTGTAAATTTGCAGCCGGAACCAAGCAACCTATACTGGCATGTAGAATACAGATTTTCAAGAGAAAGGAGGAAAACGTATGATAGAAGCTATCGAGTACAAGAAACTGAAATGGCAGCATATCACCAATCCCACAGAGGATGACTACGACTACCTGCTCGAGACCTACGAGTTCCACCCTTTGGATATTGAAGACTGTAAATCGAACAACCAGCGTCCTAAAATCGACGAATACGACGACTACTACTTCCTGATTCTGCACTTCCCCTATTTCGAGAAGGGCGGCAAGTTTATCCGTGTGCGCGAGGTGAAGATTTTCTGGGGACGCGACTATATCATCACCATCGGAAAGCCGCATTGGGCGGTGAAGCAGTATTTCGACGACCTGAAACAGGACATCGAGGAGCAGGACGAGGACGCACAGGAGGCGATGAGCTGCAGCGACCTGCTGCTTTACAACATCCTGAACCGACTGATGACGGAGACCTACACGCTCATCATGCGAGTGGGTTCGGAGGTGGATTTGATAAACTACGACATCTTCAACAAACGAGCGAGGAGCATCATCGAATTGATTTCCTTGACCCGTAGAAACATCATCCTGCTGAACACCACGTTCAAACCCCAGCTGCGAGTTCTCCACATGTTCGAGAGCGGCGGCATCAAAGGCTTTGTCAACCCCGACGAACTGGATATGGAAGACTACTGGGGTAACATACTCGACCAGTATCAGAAGATGTTCGACTCGATTGAGGACTACGGCGAGTTGATTGAAGGCCTTTCGAAAACCTTCGACTCGTTGCAGGCAAACAAAACCAACGAGATAATGAAGGTGCTGACCTACATCAACACCATATTGCTGCCGCTGACGGTGATAACCGGCATGTTCGGCATGAACGTCAACTTCCCGTTCATCACCGACACGACGGCCTTCTGGTGCATCGTAGGGGCGATGGTCTTGATTTCAGGGTTGCTGATTTTCTACTTCAACTGGAGAACGAACAAGTAGGTTCGCGGCCGCACGGGGCGATTGAGCAGTCAGCCCGCGATACTTGAGGAGCGGAAGGCTCACTTTTGAAAGGTGACTATTCAAGGGTGTTTGGACAAAATCGAAACATCCTCGTTATCAGCGACTAAAAAGTTAGTAAGCAAAACTCAAAACTTTTTTTTATCTTTGCTTTTTGCCTTTCCCGGCGAATGGCAACGTTTTTATTTGATAATTAACAAAATAAAATATATAATAATGGAAATCACAGGAAAACTTATCAAATTATTGCCCGAAGTGAGCGGCACTAGCGCCCGTGGAGAATGGGTAAGAGGTGGATTTGTAATTGAGACCGAAGGCGAGTACCCTCGTCAGGTTGCATTCACGGCTTTCGGAGCCGACAAGGTGGCCATGGTGAAAAACATACCGATGGGCAGCAGCATCGTGGTGTCGTTCTCGCCCGAATCGAGAGAGTACAACGAGAGGTGGTACACCGACCTGCGCTGCCGAAACATACAGCCCTATGTGCCCGGCCAGATGCCCGCAGCGGCCACGGGATACTCATGGGCAGGCGCACCCGCAGCGGCAGCACCCGCTCCGCAGCAACCCGGACAGCCGGCCTTTGCCGCCCCCGTTCCTCCCCAGCAGCCAGTGGCCCCGGCCAACCAGATGCCGAACGAAGGCGAAGACGACCTGCCGTTCTAAAGACAGTATTGCAGCGACCGAATGGAGAAACAGGAACTGCGCAAACAAATAAGGGCGGCGAAAAAAGCCGTCCCTTTTTGTGAGAAACTTTCACGTTCGAGAGACATCATGTCGCGAGTGGAGGACTTGAACGAGTTTGTCCAAGCCGACGTGGTGTTGCTGTACTGGTCGATGGAAGACGAGGTGCAGACGCACGAGTTTGTCGAGAAATGGTATAAATCAAAAACCATCCTGCTGCCCTGCGTGGAGGGCGACGACCTGCTGTTGCGCCAATATACAGGCAACGACTGTATGCGCGACGGCGAGCAGTTCGGCATCGGAGAACCCACGGGCGAGGAATACACCGACCTGGAAAGTGTGAAAGCGATTATCGTTCCCGGCGTGGCCTTCGACCATGAAGGACACCGAATGGGACGCGGACGCGGTTTCTACGACCGGCTGCTGAAAAACACACCGAAGGCATACAAGATAGGCGTAGCCTTCGACTTCCAGATGGTCGAGGAAGTCCCCGTCGAACCCCACGACGTGATGATGGACAAAGTGATAAGCGAGTTCTAAATCCAAATAAAGCAATCTCAAGCCATGCCGATGTTCTACACACCCAAGCCCCGTCAGTTCCACTACACTCCGCGTTTCTACGACCCGGAGAAAGAGAAATGGGAGGCGCTGAAGAAGAAATACAGCAACCAGCAGTCAGAGGGCAACGGGCAAGCCGACGGGCAACAAACCGAGACAACCGATGCCGAGCTGGAATATTTCGAACAGAGGGTGCGAGAGATTGAGAACGAAGAGAAACGCGAGAGACAGAAACTGGGGTTCAGCGACCTGTTCCGTCGTCGCAAGATGCCCACGTTCAACTACCAGCCGAGGTTTCAGTCGGGTGCCGACAGCCAGCAGGCAACGAACGGCGACCAGCAGGCAGCAGGCGGTGCGGACAGCGCCATACTCGACAAATATTCTGGCGAAGGACAAGGCTATAAAACCCGCAAGATAAAGATACGCCGCCGGTTCGACATGGGCGACAGCGACTACATGAAACCCGTCTCGGGCGGCAAGATAATACTCTACGCCCTTCTCGCCTGCCTGCTGCTCTACTTGATTTTGTTCTAAGTCACAAGCAGAAGTCGGCAGCCATATCGACACTAAACATATCAACCTATCAACATAAAACACCACAACACAACCAATGCAAATCCAGATACTCAAATCGAAGATACACCGCGTGACCGTCACCGAAGCCGACCTCGACTATATCGGAAGTATCACTATCGACGAGGCATTGATGGAGGCCGCCAACATCATTGAGAACGAACGTGTCGATATCTACAACATCACCAACGGCGAGCGTTTCAGCACCTACGTCATCAAAGGCGAAAGGGGCAGCGGTGTCATAGGCATCAACGGAGCCGCCGCACACAAAGCCCCCGTAGGAAGCCTTCTCATCATAGCCTCATACGCCATCATGGACTTCGACGAAGCCAAGCAGTGGCACCCGACGGTCATCTTCCCGAAGGACAACAAGCTATCCTGACACCGTAATCACACAACTAGCGGAAGAAACGAAAACATGCAGCAATCAGACAGACAACCCATGAACAAACGCCGCATAAAAGCCAGCGATTTGCTGAAGTTTTTAGTATTTTTCGGCATCGGACTTTTCTTTATCTACTGGTTTCTCCTGAAACTCGAACCCGACCAGCGGACCTCCATCTGGAACTCGTTTCTCGAGGCCAACTGGTGGTGGGTGGCAGCCGTGATAGCCGAAACCGCGTTGAGCCACTATGTGCGCGCCCTTCGCTGGCGACTGCTTTTCAAACCCATGGGGCATGTGCCTTCCCGCAACAACACCTTCGGCTCAGTCGCCGTCGCCTATCTCTCCAACCTGGCCTTCCCGCGTTTGGGCGAAGTGACACGCTGCGCCACCCTGAAAACCAGCGAGGACATCCCGATGGAGAAATCGCTCGGCACCGTCGTCACCGAACGTCTGTTCGACGTGCTGGCCTTCGGCGTGGTGTTGCTACTAGGCCTGCTGGTGATGTTCGGCAAAGCCAAAGACTGGCTCTACGACGCCCTCTCACAGAAGTTCGCCACCCTGCCCCACTGGTGGGCGGTCATACTCGTGGCGGCTCTGCTCGGCATCGCGGCAATACTCTTGTACCGTCATTTCCGCGTACGGTGGCTGAAATACAAAGTGTTCCACAAAATCGACGACATAATCATAGGCGCATGGGACGGGCTTCGCAGCATCTTTCGTCTCGACCGCCGCAGCATGATACTGTTCCTCCTTTACAGCGTTTGCCTATACGGGCTCTATATCTTCGGCGGATGGCTCATATTCCGCGCTTTTGAAGAGACCTCGTGGCTCGGAGCAAGGGCGGCGTTTGTGATGTACATCTTCGGCAGCGTGGGGATGATGATTTCGCAGGGCGGCCTCGGAGCCTACCCCGTACTTGTGTGGCAGGCCTTAGACATCTACGGCATCAGCGAAGTGTGCGGCCTCGCCTGCGGATGGCTCTTCTGGGGAGCGCAGCAAGCCACCGCCATAGTGCTCGGCATGGCATACATGATTTATTTCTCGGTGAAAAGGAGGAAAGTGGTCAGTGGTTAGTGGTCAGGTGCGTGCCCGCACAGGGCGATTTAGCAGTTAGCAAATACATTTGTCAATCCAATATTCACTATTCACAAATTAACTCCTTCACATCTTAACATATCAACATATCAACATATCAACAATTAAAAACATCAACACTATGGAACATACAAAATGCTTAATCATCGGTTCAGGTCCTGCCGGTTACACAGCGGGCATCTACACAGGTCGTGCCGACATAAAACCCATCCTTTATACCGGCATGCAGCCGGGTGGTCAGCTGACCATCACCACCGATATTGAGAACTTCCCCGGCTACCCCGAGGGAGTGAGCGGCACCTCGATGATGGAAGACCTGAAGAAACAAGCCATGCGGTTCGGCACCGATGTGCGTTCAGGCGCCATCGAGAAGATAGACCTCTCAAAACGTCCGTTCATAGCCATCGACGACCACGGCAACGAGATTGAGGCCGAGACGGTTATCATAGCCACCGGAGCCTCCGCGCGCTGGCTGGGATTGGAAAGCGAAAAGAAGTTCTACGGACAGGGAGTTTCGGCTTGCGCCACCTGCGACGGCTATTTCTACAAGAACATGGAAGTGGCTGTGGTCGGCGGCGGCGACACCGCCTGCGAGGAGGCCTGCTATCTTGCCACCCTCTGCTCGAAGGTCTATCAGATAGTGCGCCGCGACGAGCTGCGTGCCTCGAAAGCCATGCAGCACCGCGTGATGAACAACCCCAAAATCGAGATATGCTGGAACAGCGTGACCGAGGAGATTTGCGGCAACGATATGGACGGCGTCACCGGCGCCAACCTGAAGAACGTTAAAACCGGCGAGATCCGTCATATCGAGTTGGCGGGATTCTTCGTCGCCATCGGACACCAACCCAACACCGACATAGTGAAGGGACAGGTGGACCTTGACGAGCAGGGATATATCAAAGTGCAATCCCCCAGTGCGGCAACCAACATCCCCGGCGTGTTCGCCGCCGGCGACGTGTGCGACCCCAACTATCGTCAAGCCATCGTGGCTGCCGGCAAAGGCTGCGTGGCCGCTATCGACGTCGAACGCTTCCTGCAGAGTCAGCAATAATTGACGATTGAAAATATCCAGGCACATAGTTCTATCGGCGCTGTTTCTGATGGTTATGACAACCGTCGGCGCCACCGCTATGGCCCAGAACATCAGAGGCACCACAGCCGGTCGCAACATCCCGCATGCCGGCAACGACATGAATGATTTCGTCGGCAACAGCGACACTTTGAACGCTGACACACTCGGCTGGCAGCCCAAAGGCATCGAATATCATGAGGATATACCCGACACTACTCTGCAACACAGTGTCTACCTCTTCCGCTACGACCCACAGGCTGTGAAGATCAAGGTTGTTGACTATCCATCTTTAGACCCCACGGGAGTACAGTATCTCGATGTCCTCGATGCAATGAACGGCAACTACTACCTATCGCGCGGCATGGTGGGACAGCAGCATCTCGCTCTCTACCAGACCTTCGGCGACCAGCTGTATTTCCGCGTCTCGCCCGACGTGAATATCGGCTACCGCAAACGACCCGAAAACATCTGGCTTTTCCAAACCAAACGCCCCTACACCCTGCTGAGCTACGCCAGCTCCATAGAAAAAGAGCACCGAGTGCTGCTCACCCATTCGCAAAACATCATGCCAAGGTGGAACATGGCGTTCGACTACAAGCTCATCAACCCCCAGGGCAACTACTCCAGTTCGTCGGCGACCAACCACTATCTCGACGCCAACACTAACTTCTACACCCGTGACGCACGCTATCAAGTGACCGCCGGCATCATCTGGGAGAAATTCCGCACCGACGAGAACGGCGGTATCACCAACGACTCGATATTCCGCAACCGCGCCATAAGCAACGAAGGCGGCGTACCTGTGTTGTTCACAGACATGGGCAGCATCGACAACAACATCACCGCTTTCGCCAAGCAGAGCTTCAACACCGTGCGTCCCATCGACCGCTACCGCCGCCACGAGGAAATCCAGCTCGTCGGCTACGACACGATATACGCGACCGGCGCAGATTCGCTGCAAACACAAGAAAAGACCATCCTACGCATAGTGCCCGTCTATGACACCCTGACCAATTACGACACCATAGCGCCATTCCGTCCTATGGTGGTCAACACAGGTGTGTTCGGCATGGACATACGCTACGACCGCGAGAAACATGTGTTCGCCGACTCCACAACCATGCGCAAGCTCTCGGGCAGCCTCTATTGGACGAACGATGCCTATATGGACAGCCGCTGGCGCAACCCTCTGAAGCTGATGATTGGCGTGAAACCCACCCTGATGCACGCCTTCATGTATAACGGATTCCGCGCACGGATGTTCTCGCTCAACCCCATGGCGTCGGTCACCGTCGATACCAAGATAGGTATGGTGAGCGCGGCCATTGAGAAAAACATCGCCGACAACTACTACAAGAACGGCTACCGCTTCAACGCCGACCTGAAGGCATACCTCGACAGCCTCCACCGCCATGTGATACGAGCCGAAGTAGTCTTTCAGGGACAAGACCCCGACCTCATATACCACAACCTCGTGGCGATGAGCGGCAGCGACAAGAAGCTGGGCCTCACCAACATCCAGAAGTTCGAAGTCGGCTACCGTTTCCGCGAGTGGCTTGATTGGTCGGTGACCGCACGGCATGTCGTCAACAACATCTGGATTGAGGACAGCACCACCGTGGTGCAGAACGGCGGCAGCGCCTGGCTTTTCCAAAGCCGCCTCAACGCCACCCTCCACTGGAAATGGTTCCACTACGACATGCAGCACCTCTTCCAGTACAGCACCGACCAAGACCAGGTGCGGGTGCCCATATTCGCCACCAAGAACTCCATTTACGCCGACGTGAAGATATTCAAAGGAGCTCTGCGGGCACAGTTCGGCATCGACCTGCGCTACCACACCGCCTTCTACGCCGACGCCTACAACCCCTACACCGCCACATTCTACCGTCAGAACGACTTCAAGGTGGGCAACTACATCTGGGGCGACATATTCATCAACCTGCAGGTAAAACGCGCCAGCATCTTCTTCAAAGCCGGCCACCTCAACGCCCTCTGGGAAGGACATCCCAACTACTACCTCCTACCCCACTACCCGGGCAACAACTTCGGCTTCTACTACGGCATGATTTGGAAATTCTTCGACTAAGTCCGTGCCCGGACAGGGCAATTTAATATAAACGTTAATTGAAATCAAATAAAACAATAACAAAATCTTAAACATCATGACATTACTTGAACAAATCCGCACTAAGGCTAAAAACGCCAACAAATGCATCGTTCTGGCAGAAGGCACCGAGGAGCGCACCCTCAAAGCCGCCGACATCATCCTTAAAGAAGGCATCGCTCGCCTGATTCTTCTTGGCAACGAAGCCGAAATCAAAGGGCTGGCCAAAGAATGGGGCCTCACCAACATCGACAAGGCCACCATCATCGACCCCGTCACCAACCCCAAGAAAACCTACTATGCCGAGATGCTCTGCGAAATCCGCAAGAAGAAAGGCATGCAGATGGACGAAGCCATGAAGCTGGTCGAAGACCCCCTCTACCTCGCCTGCCTGCTTATCAAGAACGGCGATGCCGACGGTGAGGTGGCTGGTGCACGCAACGCCACCGGCGACGTGCTGCGTCCCGCCTTCCAGATTGTCAAAACCCTCCCGGGCGTCAGCGTGGTGAGCGGTGCTTTCATCATGATACTCAAAGACCAGACCTACGGTGAGAACGGCATGTTCGTCTTCGCCGACTGTGCAGCCACCCCGTGCCCCTCGGCCGAAGAGCTAGGTCAGATTGCAGTCGTCAGCGCCCAGACAGCCAAAGCCATCGCCGGATTCGAAGAGCCCCGCGTGGCCATCCTGAGCTTCAGCACCAAGGGCAGCGCCAAACACGAACTCGTTGACAAAGTCATCGAAGCCACCAAGGTCGCTCACGAACTCGACCCGAACGTGAAACTCGACGGCGAACTGCAAGCCGACGCAGCCATCGTGCCGAAAGTAGGTGCCTCGAAAGCCCCGAACAGCGACATCGCAGGAAAAGCCAACGTGCTGGTGTTCCCCGACCTCCAGAGCGGCAACATCTGCTACAAGCTCGTCCAGCGTCTCGCCGGCGCCGAAGCAGTAGGCCCCGTCATGCAGGGTATGGCAGCTCCTATCAACGACCTCAGCCGCGGTTGCAGCGTCGAGGACGTGGTGAACGTGGTCGCCATCACCGCCTCACAGGCCGCCGCCAAGAAGTAGTGCGTGCCCGCACAGGGCGATTGATAAGCTACCTATAAGTCCTATTAGACCCATAAGTCCTATTAGACTTATATGACCTATCAACAAAAAACCTATCAACAAAAAAATCAAACCAATAAAAATCACAATCATGAAACGAATTCTTTTATCATTGGCATTACTCACCGCGGTTTTTGGCCTCAACGCACAAACCGAACTCGTAGCACCCCCGAAAGTCACCGAGGCCGTTGACATTAAGATTGTCTCCTGCGTCGGCTATCCCCAGTCGGGACAGGTGGCGCTGACCATCACCCTCACGCCCAACAACTTCATGCTCAACGCCAACATCGCTGGAGGTTGGGAAGGACGCGCCTACGACGCTGCCGGCAAGCAGTACCGCACCCGTCGTGTGAAACCAGGCGGAACACTCCACAAGAGCGACATCCCCCAGGGCATTCCCTGCACCTTCATCTTCGGAATGGAAGGCGTTGACCCCAACACTAAGATGCTCAAGTCCATCGTGCTGCCCTACCACATCAACGCAGGCAACTACAACTTCCTAGTGCACAGCGGCAACAACGCCCCTATCGAGTTCCGCAACGTGCCCATCGCATGGGAGAAACCCGCTGCAAAGACCTATTTCCGCGTGCCGTTCGAGCTTATGGGCAACGTCGATCTGAACATCGTCTCATGCACCGGTGACAAAACCAGCGGCACCGTCACCATCGAGCTCACCACCGTCTGCAACATCGGAGGCGAAACCCGTATGGCCCTCGGCGACTCCAGAGAAGACAAAATCTACGACTCCAAAGGCAACACCTACAACGTTGAGCGCGTGAAGATGAAGACCGAGACGGCGCCTCAGAACACACCGCTCAAATACACCTTCACCAGCGTGCTGCCCACCGACGTCAAGGAAATCACGGTATTCAACCTCGACTACACCTACTCCAACGAGCAAAGCGACTGGGGCTGCCGCCACAACGCCGACCGCGGCATCATGGAAATCCACAACATCCCCATCGAGTGGAAGTAACAACAATTTTGAATTTCGAATTTTGAATTTCGAATAAATAACACACTATTTTCAATTTTCAACTTTCAATTTTCAATTCGAAAAGTGGCTAATCAAGAAGAAATATTCAAAAAAGTGGTGTCCCACGCCAAAGAGTACGGCTTCATCTTCCCGTCGAGCGAAATCTACGACGGGCTCGGAGCCGTCTATGACTACGGCCAGCTCGGCACCGAACTCAAGAACAACATCAAGCAGTACTGGTGGAAAGCCATGGTGCAGCTCCACGAGAACATCGTGGGCATCGACTCCGCCATATTCATGCACCCCAAGATATGGAAAGCCTCCGGCCATGTCGATGCCTTCAACGACCCCCTTATCGACAACAAGGACTCGAAGAAACGCTACCGCGCCGACGTGCTTATCGAAGACCATATCGCCAAGATTGAGGACAAGATAAACAAAGAGTGCGAGAAAGCCCACAAACGCTTCGGCGACGCCTTCGACCGCAACCAGTTCGTCACCACCAACGCCCGCGTGCTCGAACACCAGAAGCAGATTGACGAAATCCACGCCAAGTATGCCGACTGCATGAACCGCAACGACCTCGAAGGCCTCAAGCAGCTCATCCTCGACCTCGGCATTGTATGCCCCATCAGCGGCACACGCAACTGGACCGACGTGCGCCAGTTCAACCTCATGTTCGCCACCAAGATGGGCTCCGTCATCGACGACAGCGACACCCTCTACCTCCGTCCCGAGACGGCTCAGGGCATCTTCGTCAACTTCCTCAACGTGCAGAAGAGCGGCCGAATGAAGATTCCTTTCGGTATCGCACAGATAGGCAAAGCCTTCCGCAACGAGATAGTCGCGCGCCAGTTCATCTTCCGCATGCGCGAGTTCGAGCAGATGGAGATGCAGTTCTTCGTCCGCCCGGGCAGCGAGCTCGAGTGGTTCAAATACTGGAAAGACGAGCGCCTCAAGTGGCACCTCTCGCTGGGCATACCCGCCG
>JAFZTV010000040.1 GCA_017618625.1 Bacteroidales bacterium
ACTCGCGGGGATAGTCGGCCTTGAACTTCTCGTTCTGTGCCACAATCGAGTCTTCGAACACGGTACGCTTGTTGTTAAACACACTGGCCACCTCGGCTCTGCGCTCCATCAGCGATGAAACGAGCAGTCCCAGGATAAAGACCACTACCATTGAGCCTCCAAACAGAAGCCAACCTTGCCATTTCTTTAATGTCTTTGCCATAATATTTCGTTTTTTTACTTTTTTACTTTTTTACCTTTTTACTTTTTTTACCTTTTTACTTTTTTACCATTCCTTGCAACCATTCGGGTACTGGCGATGGTGGTAGCGGTGTTACGCCTTCAGCATTCGGTGTTGCCATCAGCGAGTTCATGCCGCCGTGGGGCACGTTGCGATGACAGTCCCAGCAGACCTTGCCGCCCTGGGCCTGTTGCTGCATATAGCCCATGCGCCCCGTCTTCACAAACTCTGTGTTCAGCTGCGTGTGGCAACGGATGCAGTTGTCCATCACCACCTGACCAGTCAGCGTCTCAGCCATCGGAGCCTGACGTTCTGAGTGCATCACGAAATACGCCGTGTGCTTCAAACCATCCATCGCCTTGAAACCATACTTCAAGGCAAGATTCTGATGGGGCACATGACAATCGTTGCAGGTGGCACCGTTCGACTGATTGTCGATACGTCCGTGCGAGGAGTGGCTCCACGTAGCGTAGTAAGGTGTCATGATGTGGCAGTTGACGCAGGCCGACGGGTTATCGCCCACAAAATAAGTATGCGCCCTCAGCAGATACATAAACAATCCACCGAGGCCGCATACGACGCCCGCTATTACTAACAAACCAACCTTTTGTCGATAGGATAGCCAGTCTTTAAAAGCAAAAAAGTCTTTCAGCTTCATCCGCTATTGGTATATTTTAGTGCAAGGACGGTGCCGCTCGACCTTTGGTCGCTTGCTACCATCGGGACGCAAGAAACCGAGTGCAGAAAGCTCGCTTTTTGCCGAGGTGCAGCCCATTCTCGCGGCATTATGCCGCAAATATACGAAAAATATTCCAAAGTTCCAAATTTTCGTCCACTTTTAGGGCATAATAATTGTTAATCCGCCATTTTCTTCTCAAATCGAAACATCTCGTCAAGCGAATCTGATGGGAAATTCGGGTCTTGATGACGCTTGTGATAAAACTCTACTATGTGGAAACCGCAACGATTGACGTAGAAGTGAATGTTGCGCTTCTCAAAATACGGGGTCATCGTTTCCCACACATGAACCTCTGGGTGCATCCGTTCTACCTCACACCATGCGGCATATCCGATACCCTTGCTATGAACGTTGGGCGAGACAAAAAGTAAATCCAAATCTCCTCGATGGGTATCATGGTCAATACGAATCACAACACCGCCTACAATCTGACCGTCACAAACGATACGGTAGGTCTCAGCATTCGGCTCATCGATAGCCTGTTCGATGGTATCACGCGAGATAATCTCGCCGTCCTCCTCATAATGGTCATCACGCAGACCGAATTCTTCCGTTGCACCATACTTGAATGCCTCTTGATTGTCGAGGACAAACTGGTTACGGTCTGAGGGCTGCAGAGGTATAAGTTTTACAATCTGTTTCATTCTATGCTAAGTATTTTTTATGAGTCCAGCCAGCGCTTCACAGTGGCGACTTTGTCCTTGCTCACGATGATTTCGGTGGCGGGGAAGGCGGCGACGTGGATGCGCATCTTGCCGAGGAAATAGGTGGAGAGCTTGCTGACAGCAGCGGCGCTGACGATGAACTGACGGTTCACACGCATGAAGCGCTGCGGGTCGAGTTGGCTCTCGGCTTCTTCGAGGGTCATGTTCAGGGCGTGGGTCTTACCGTCGAGGGTGCAGAGGCGGACAACGCCGTCGCGGATGGTTATGTGGCTCACGTCGCTGACGGGGACGATGAGATATTCATCGGCACGATGGGGGATGAGGAAGCGTTCGCGATAGCGGATGGTCTGACTTTTTACAGAGGCCAGCAGTTGGGTGATAGCATCGGTAGAAGAACTTTGAACTTTAAACTTTGAACTTTGAACTTTTCCAAGTGCCGTATGCAATTCCTCGCTGTCGATGGGTTTCAGCAGATAGTCGAGACTGTTGAATTGGAAGGCCTGCACGGCATATTGGTCGAAAGCGGTGGTGAAGATGACGGGGATAGCTGTCGGCACCGTCTTCAGCGACTCAAAGCTCAGGCCGTCGCCCAGTTGGATATCACTCAAGATCAGATCTACCTCAAAACCATCTTTGGCAAAGAAATCCTTCACCTCGGCATTACTGGCACACACGCCAACAATCTCGTGCTCGGCCTTCAACATCCTGTGCAGGCGGTCGGCACTACTCTGCTCATCTTCAATTATCAATATCTTCATACTCGACAATTCGTGTAATTCGTTAAATTCGTTGTTTTCAACTAATCAGCGGTATCGTCACGCAATAGTCGTCCGCCGTCTCGCGTATCTCCACCTTCTTATTCGTCAGCAGTCGGTAGCGTTCGGCGATGTTATGCTGACCCACGTGAGTACTCTCGCCCGTGGTGATCGGCTGTTTCTTGTTGCTCACGCTGATGCGTTTGCCTTTGGCAGTCACGTCAATAATGAGCGGATGGGCTGTGGTGTGCTCATTGTGCTTGATGGCGTTCTCTATCAACATCTGCAGGGCGGCTGGCGGCAGCGAGCCTTCGCATTGCTTCACCTCGTCGGCTATCCTTACCTGTATGCCCTCGCCGAATCGCTGTTGCAGGAGCGACAGATAGCGCTGCAGGAACTCCAGTTCCTCCTGCAGCGTTACCGTACTGTGGTCGAGGTGCGACAGCGTATAGCGATACACCTTCGAGAGGTTCATCAGATAGCTGGATGCCCGCTTGGGGTCCACCTCGATCAGGTCGGCCAGGATGCTGAAGTTATTGAACACGAAGTGCGGACTCAACTGGTTCTCCAGTGCCTGCAAGCGGAACTTATCTCGCTCGCGCTCTGCCTTCTCCCGGCTCCGCCAATAGTACAGCGTCACCACCGTGGTAAACAGGCAGCAGGCGGCATAGTCAACCAATATCATGCCCGATGTCCAGGGCCAACCGTACTTCAGCATTTCTCTGAAATCCTCGTCGATTATCAGCCACATCAGGTAGTAGAACAGCAGTCCCAGCACCGACAGCCCCAGCACTAGCAATACTCCGTGTATGATTCGTCTCGTCTTCATTCTGCGGCAAAGATACGAATAATTTCTCAAATATTAGTGGTTTTATGCGATTATATCACCATCCGCCGCCCCATTCTCCGAATTCTCCCCAGTCGCCGTCCCATTCGTCGCGGCGCTTCTTCTCTTCCTTCAGGGCGTTCTTGCCGCCGAGAATGTTGAACTTGTAGATGACGCGGAGCATGCCGTACTGGTAGATGGCGTTGTGGCGTGCGTCGGTGCGTTGCAGGGCGTCGATGGTGCGGGTGATGTTGGTTTGCTGACCCAGAATGTCGTTCACCTCAAGCATCACGGTGAGGGCGCGGGCACGCAGGAACGAGTGCGAGAGCTGCGCGTTCCACAGCAGTTCGTTGGTGTTCATCTCGCTCTGGGCATAGCCTCGGCGACTGCTCATACCGATGTCCGTGGTGAGGGTGGTGCCCCAGGGAGCAGTCCACTCCAGCTCGGCACCGTAGGAGAAGTCGTAGGTGTTGCGGTTCGCCATCGCGTTCAGGTCGTTCTTGGCGTTGGCGTACATCAGTCGGCTGTTCAGGGCGATGCTGAGTTGGTCGGTGCGGTAGGAGAAGTCGAGGCCGCCGTCGAAGTTGATGCTGCGGGTCACGGTCTTCGTGTCGCTGTCGGCGTCGTCGCTATTGTAGAAGCCCACGTGGCGCTGGTAGTCGCCGCCCAGGTCGATGCCGATGTTGAAGAGCTTCTTCGCGCCCAGACCCGTGTTGAATCCCACGCCGCCACCGCCGTTCCAGTTGCCGTTGATGTTCATCGGCATGGTGGTGCGCA
>JAFZTV010000041.1 GCA_017618625.1 Bacteroidales bacterium
AGGGCGAAGCCCGTCTGGCGGGCGCTCATCACGTCGGCGTGGTCACCGAAGATGGAGAGAGCCTGGGCGGCGAGGGCGCGGGCAGAGACGTGGAACACGCCGGGCAGAAGTTCGCCGGCGATCTTGTACATGTTGGGGATCATCAGCAGGAGACCCTGGGAAGCGGTGTAGGTGGTGGTGAGAGCACCGGCCTGGAGAGAGCCGTGCACGGCGCCAGCGGCACCGGCCTCACTCTGCATCTCGACGACCTTCACGGTCTCGCCGAAGAGGTTCTTGCGTCCAGCAGCGGCCCATTCGTCGATGTACTCGGCCATGGGGCTGGAGGGGGTGATGGGGTAGATAGCTGCTACCTCGCTGAACATGTAGGCAACATGTGCTGCAGCGCAGTTACCGTCGCATGTCATAAACTTTTTTTCTTTTGCCATTTCTTTAAACGTTTAAGGATTAATATAATAACTTACATTTTATGCATCGTGTGAAACTACAAAGATATAAAAAATAAAATGGAGTGTGGAAAATAATTTTGGAGACGGGAAATGTTGTATCTTTGCAGCGTATTTCACTACCGTATTACAACGAGACAGGGGGGGAACGGATGGAACAAGTTAAACGAATTGAGGTTGTCGCTGCCATCATACACGATGGCGACGGGCGCATTTTCGCCACACAGCGAGGATATGGAGAGTGGAAAGGCTGGTGGGAGTTTCCTGGCGGCAAGATTGAACTTGGAGAGAGTCCCGAAGAGGCATTGCTGCGTGAAATCCGAGAGGAGCTAGAGGCATGCATCGTTATCGAGAAGTTGGTGACCACGGTAGAGTGGGATTATCCGAAATTTCACCTCACCATGCACTGCTACTGGTGCCATGTGGAGAGCGGCACACTGATTTTGAAAGAGCACGAAGCCGCCCGCTGGCTCGATGCAAACGAGTTGGAGAGTGTAAAGTGGCTACCAGCCGACCGACAAGTAAACGAAATCCTTCAACAATATTATTTGAAGTGATTGAGTATGAACCTGGCCCTTGACGGCTTTCTTGAGGTCAATCTCCTCGGCCCCAGGAATGAATGAGTAGTATTGCATTTCATCAAGTACATTGTATGTTCACGAGAATATGAACCTATGAACCTTGGTGGGATTGCAAAACTTATTTTACAGTTGAATTATTGAGCGAAATAGAAAAACATCATCACAATTATATACAACAACAACGATACTTTAAGAAAAAAATAGAACTAAAAACAGCGGACGGCAGCGGCGAAAAAAGGATTTAAGAACGACCTAAAAGCGGATAGAAACGATTCGAAAGAAGCAGAAAACAGGTCAAAATGGGAATATTTTTAACCCCTAAGCAATGGGATAAAGTAAAAAATAAGTGAAATTTCATCCCTAAATGGTGGTTTTAGTGATATTTTTAACACTTTTCAGCACCAAAGTAAAACTTTTTCATCACTTTTTAATGGTACGAGGAATTTTAGAGGTGTACATTTGCAAAAATTTTTAAGGGAGGGTTCGTGCGGTCGCGAAGAGGAAAAAACGAATGGATGCAGGGGAACGTCGAAAAGACTAGGAGGAAAATCGGGAACACGCGAAGGAAAGTTGAAAACGAGAAAAAAAACGAAACAAGAATACACTATATCAACAGCAAGCAAGAGTTCAATACGTCACAAGCAAGGAAATAAAAACGCGCAAGGATAGTAACCACGGATATAAAATATTAAACGCGGAGCAAGAGCACAATACACAGACAACACGAAAGGATATAAACCCACGCAAGGATAGAAAACAAGGACATAAATAAAGGATATAATATAAAAACAGAAATCAAAACATTAAAAAGTAGAATAATGTACACAAACTTTGACCATTATTTTGTAAAACTACAAAACTCCATCAACAAAAACTGGGACAGCGAAGCGCTGTGCGACTACAGAGGTAAGTCGATGACTTTCGGACAGATGGCTACCAGCATTGCCCAGATACATACATTCTTTGAGACAGCAGGCATAAAGAAAGACGACCACATAGCACTTTGCGCGAAGAACTGCGCCAGCTGGGCGCTGTCGTTCATCTCGGTGGCGAGCTATGAAGCTGTCGTTGTCCCCATCCTGGTCGATTTCAAACCCGACAGCGTGCAGAAGCTGGTGACCCACTCGGACTCGATACTGCTCATGACCGACAAGGACACATGGAAGAAACTGGACATCAACGAGATGCCACTACTGAGAGCGGTAATAAACATTGAGAACACAGAGCTGCTCTATTGCAACGACGAGACGATAAAGGCCGCACACGACAACCTGGTGGAGAACTTTAACAAGAAATATCCCAACGGGTTCGGAAAGGACGATGTGAAGCTTCCGACGGACAACATGGACAACCTGTCGGTGATTAACTACACCTCCGGCTCGACCGGCGACCCGAAAGGAGTTATGCTGACCCACCGCTCGCTGAGCGCGGGTATCGACTACGGCCACAGACACATACCGGTACTGCCGGGCGACCACATGGTGAGTATGCTGCCTATGGCGCACATCTACGGCTTGGCGTTTGAGTTCCTCTATCCCCTATCTGGCGGAGCGACAATACATTATCTCGGCAAGAGTCCCTCTCCCACCCTGCTGCTGCAGGCGATGAAGGACGTGCGGCCGTACCTTATCTGCACGGTGCCGCTGGTGATGGAGAAGATATACAAGGCGTCGCTGAAGCCAGCCCTGAGCAAACCCGTCATGAAGGTCTTGACGAAAATACCGGGACTCAACAATGTGATATACAACAAAGTCAGAGAAAAGCTGGACGGAGCCTTCGGCGGCAGAGTGCGCATGTACATCATGGGCGGAGCCCCGCTGAACCCAGAAGTGGAAGACTGCTTCAGAAAGATAAAGCTACACTACACAGTGGGTTACGGCATGACCGAGGCATCGCCGCTGCTGGCATACGAAGATTGGCGCTACTACGCCAAACATTCGTGCGGAAAATCAGTTGACTGCGGTATGGCACGAATCGACTCGGCCGACCCGACCAAGATTGTGGGCGAAATCCAAGCGAAGGGTTCCAACATCTGCAAAGGATACTACAAGAACGAGAAGGCCACCAAGGAGCTGTTTACCGACGACGGATATATGCACACCGGCGACCTGGGTCTGATTGACAAGAACGGCAACATCTTCATCAAAGGCCGCAGCAAGAACATGATACTTTCGGCCAACGGCCAGAACATCTACCCAGAAGAGGTAGAGGCTGTGGTGAACAACCAGGATTATGTGGCCGAGTCGGTGCTGGTTGACAGAGACGGCAAGCTGGTAGCGTTGATATATCTTAACCAAGACAGCATGAAACGCGACGGAATCGGCGAGGAGCAGATAGAAACGCTCAGGACGAACATACTGAACGGAGCTAACGAGACGCTGCCCGCATACAGCAAAATCAGCAAGATAGAAATCAAGGACGAACCGTTTGAGAAGACTCCCAAGATGAGCATCAAGCGCTTCCTGTACAGCTAAGAAACTGTTTTAATTTAATTCAATGTTTTCCTTAAAGCACCTGAACGGCATATTTTCCACCTTCTCTCAGTTACAATGGACACCCTGGGGTTCTCCGCTTCGCTATCGAAATGCCACTGGCATTTCTTCATGCCTTCGATAAGGCAAAAAATCTGCTCGCCCATGTGCATAATAAAATTCATCAATCAAATTTAAACAGTTTTTAAGATTCCTATACAATTAATCAAGATCAATAGTCCCTATTGATAAACGCGTGTGTTTCAAGGAGCCCGTATCCCGAAAGGGGTACGGGTTTTCCGATTATATAGGACGAGGTCAGAGAAAAAAAGGTATCTTTGTACACAACAAGTGAAAGCGGCAAACAAGACGAAAGACATTATAATCAGCATTATAGCATAAAACAGGCGAGTGTATGGAACTGATGGAATTTGAGGAACTGGAGTCAACCAACGGATACTGCGGAGAGTTGGATTTGCGGAACGTGGAGGAGTTCACAACGGTGTGGGCGCACAGACAGACAGCAGGGCGCGGACAACGCGGCAACCGATGGGAGAGCGAGGATGAAAAGAACCTGACGTTCAGCGTGGTGCTGCACCCCACATTTTTGCCAGCAGCACGGCAATACGAACTCACGAAGGCATTGTCGCTGGGTGTGAGCGACTGGGTTGCGGAGGAGCTTGGGGGAGAGCTGAACAGGGTGCAGATAAAGTGGCCGAACGACATATACGCCGAGAGGAGGAAGATATGCGGGATGCTGATAGAGAACAAAATAGGAGAACGCTACGAGACGGCGGTGTGCGGCATAGGGTTGAACGTGAACCAGACGGAGTTTGGCGAGGGAGCGCCCAACGCCACATCGCTGAAACTGCTGACGGGGAAAGACTATGAGCTGAGAGGGCTGCTGGAAGGGGTGCTGGAGAGCCTGAGGCGGAGGTATGAGGAGTTGGTGGGTAGAGGTCAGTGGGCAGTAGTCGGTGGGCAGCAGTCGGCGGGCTGCATTGAGAGGGAGTATCTGGGGCGGCTGATGAATTTGGGTAAGGAGTGCAATTATACCTACAAGGGGAAGCCTATACGGGCGACCATCACGGGAGTGTCGGAATGGGGGCATCTGCAACTCACAACAAACGACGGGGAGAAGATTGAGTGCGGGATGAAGGAGATTGTGTTTGAGAGAGAGGGGCGGTGATTTGTTTTATGTTGATGAATTGTACGATGAAATTTACAAAAAAGAGGAGGCTGCGATAGAGTCTTTAGGTGGATTGTAGAATGGCTGCGATGGCATCGCAGGCAATTGGGAAGAAGGGGCGCGAGAGGGAGACAATGGGAACTTGTGGAAAATGTGGTGATTACGAGATTGTCCATCCGACGAAACGGGTAAAAACAACCATTGGTGAACAGGTGAACGGTGAAATGGTGAAACACTATGTCACCGCATATCGCCATGTTCACCTTTTTACATAGCAATATACATATATACTACTATATTATAATTAATTACGAAAACTATTGTTGATTCTTTTAATTAATAGACACACATACCTCCCATCAGACACACATCGCATTTCACCGTTCACCTGTTCACCTGCTCCACACCGGGCGTCCGAATAAGGGGAAGAGACAACTACCACCCAACGCCCTACCAACGCCCTAGTAAGAAGCAGTATGGAGTGTGCCCTCACGGGGCGGACAAAGAGGTCGGTGGTCAGGTGGTGCTTAGCTGATTTTTAACATCCAAAGCAACGAGAGACGCTAAAAACCACGAAAAAGACTTCTTTGTTTATTGCGAAAATTGTCGGGAAAGGCGAAATTATGCGAAAATCGTTTGTCGGTTTGCCCTAAAGCAGGTGAGTAGAGTTTTTGTGGGGCATGTTCGTGGCGGCACGGGTTGATAGGTAGTCGGCTGTCGGTTGGAGAGCAATTCTGTAACATTTAATCGAAGACGGGCGCGGAATTTCATTAGAAATAGACGGTGTGGCCTCTCCTTTTCTTGTAAACATACATGTCCGCTTTCTTCATAGACCACTTGTCCTTGTTCGAGACATACCATTTTGACAAATTCGCCGTATCAATTGACATTTGGCTAACGCTTTTATAGAAAGGAGGTTCGGCAACAATATAATTGAGCTTATACCCCGTCAGAGTTTCCAAATAGCTACAATTTTCCAGAAAGTAAAACCAGTCATTCGGGTGTATTTCGCCTCCAGTTTCGATCATCTCATCATATTCCGCTATCGCGGAAACACGGTAATAGAAGTAATCTTTGAATTCATCCTTGTCGGCATCAGAAATACGGCAAGCGGTGAAAACCGTTGCCAACAGTAATAATGGTATCAGGCAAGCTCTTTTCACTTTATTTATCATTGATTTGCCGGGATATTGTGTGTCGAAACGGGGTGGATGATTCGACTTTTTTGCTTCACAAAAATACGAAAACTTTTTATTCCAACGTTTTTCTTCAGTTGGGCGCAAAGCATACCACGATTAAAGTATTGATTATCACTCATTCTCTCGCACTTGTTTCGGCGAAGGTGGTATCGTATTGACTGGAGGGCGCACAAGTGGCAGATTTTTTTGTATATTTGCAGTGGCCTAAACACATGACGGAACACAAAATACCCATGAAGCGAATATTCTCAATCATCATACTGCTGGGAGTACTAAGTTCCGGTAACGCTCAAAAGAAAGTGATTGACACGACATGGTTCTATGTGCCGGAAATCGACAACGTTGACGAAGGGTTACTGCGGCTCCTCGACTCAGTAACCGTCACCTACGCAAAAGAATCTCAAGTATGGCTGTTGTTTTACGAAAACACCGACACTTCGACTGAATCCTATGACATACGATTGTTGGCTGAGCCTTTCCTGGAGATTTCAAAAGCACACGCAAGGGCCTGGGGCTATTTCTACATAAAAAACCGATTATTCTTTGTAGAACAGAAAAAAGATAGCGCATCTATTGGCAACGATGTTTTCAGGTTATCAAAACAGAGAAAAAGATTCTTCTATCTCACCATTGATTGGGCCGAATTTTGGAGAAGCGATCTGGATGAGAGAGTAAAAAAAGAGCTCACCGAAAACATTTATAACTACGATCCGGGCACCCCTGTTTTAGCCAAGGACAAAAGGGGGAGGTGGACGTGGGTTGCAACATACCCGTATGGGACATACATAAGAACAGGATATTAGCGAACCGTGCTAAAATCAATACAAAACTTGAATACTGATTGTTGCAGGCAAATCGTTGGATTTGGAATATTGTGATTACCAAGGGATATAAATAATGGCGATGAACGAAAAAGTATGTGTATGAGAAAGCAGATGCTTCTATATATTTTTCTGACAATTACTTTGCTGGCAAACGCTCAACATAGTGGAGTCGCCAACTTCATCGAACTGTCGGTCAGATCCGAGCTTCAATCTCGTTTCGAGAATGGATGGCTGAGCGATACGACATATATCATGCTTGACATGTGGAATGTGGATGCTTCGAACTTCTCAGATGTTCAGCCTCCCCAAGGGAAGGCGGTTTGGATGTCGTTAAGAGACCTCGACTACGAAATTATTAATAAGGAAATACCGTTTCTGCATGTGTCAATAAATATCGAAGATGGCGACATTGCTGTTTATTTGCAGTCGGGATTGGGCGTTAGATATGATGGTTCATGTAAATGTTACAGGTATCCGCTGGCAACTCGTATCGAGGACGGCGTCACCGGTAATATATGGTCGGACATTCTAAAAGTATATCTGACAAGCAGCGAAGGGCGGTCGTGTTATCCAGAGGTGCTGCCTGTCGTTTTTGGAAAATACAAATACTGTTATCAGATTGAACGGATGGGCTTCCCTTCCAGTGTGAACGGGGTGGCGATTAAAGCATTGTCTGAATTTGTAAAACCCGATGGGTCATTCTATATCGATTTCGAGGATGATTTCATGGGCATTCCTTTTATTGTTACGGACATATCCTACAATCAAGACAATAATATTCTGGTATATCTCAGGAATGTGGTTTTATCTGATGGGTATGTTTACATTGCAAATGGAATCTATCCCCATGTCGGTTACTCTGTATTTGAATTATCGTTTGATGAATCATACGGTTTCCGAATTATGTCATATTCATTGGATCAAAAAAGCGAACTCAAATAATGCCTGTTAAATTGTCAATCACCAAAGCTTGGATGCGATGGTAAAAATATAAAAGTGGAGAACCATAAAAAAGCTGTAATGAAAATAAAAACACTTGCAACATTATTGGCCTGTATTATCTCGTTGCGGGGTATAGCCCAAAACAAGGATTTGACCATTTATGACTCCCTTCGGTTTGAAAAAAAGGTAGCCAGTAAGACCGTGGTGGTAGATTATAAATGTTTGGGCAGAGACCCCATTGCAACAACAAACGCCAGTGACTCGATAATTGCGGCAATAAATAATTCTATTAGGCTGCGTTCGGAAACCGCGATGGAATTTTCTTATAATAACAAAGACTACTATATCAGTATTCACGATAAGTGTATGCGGAAAGCATTATCCTTAAACAAGGAAAAAATCAAGAGGAATATTGAGAGCATTAAGGTAATGATAACCATTGCATTTTATGAGAACATTTATTATCGCGGGGAACCTTATGCTGTAATCACCAACATTAAACGTAAGTATTAGGATGCAATATATGTTACGGTTTTAATGTGAAATGACATGCTAGAATTTTACCTTTGTGCCGGATTTGGAATAACAAAAAAAGCAATGCCTATGAAACGAGTCACATCAATACTATTAATATCTTTTATTTGTTCAACGGCTGTAGCGCAGAGCGTAAAAACAGATACAGCCTGCTCTTATATTCTGACGCCATGGCATCAGGGTTATGGCAGCGAGGATCACATGGTTTTCGGTCATTATTATGGGGCACGAGACCCATGGTGCTTTTACATAATTGATGAATTTTCATTCATAAGAGCACTGGACTACGATACATTAGACTTAAAGAGCCTTCCCATATTGGTCGATCACAGTCGTATGGTAACCACCGACACACTGTCGGCTAAAGAATACAGGGCATTTTCGCCTTTAAGTGTTTTCCATTATCTTGACAATGCTTATTTTTATAAAATTGGCTCGCAGATATTTTCGGTACATAAAATCAAATATGCATACATGAAAAATATCGATATAACAGTCGATACGGATGTGATATTATGGGAAGACAATTACACGAAAGAAATAGACACCATAATGAGTGTGCCGATAGAGCGATTAAGAGCAAACAAGGATGTACGGCTATTCTATTTCCTTATGGACATAAAGGAGATACCAAAGGCGATAGGAGAACGACGGTGGAAGAGCAGATATGAATTGATTAGGTCCGATCCGAGACACAGCCAACCGAACCATCTGAATCAAACGTTATAATACTTTATGTTTATAAATGCCTCTGTATGTTGATTATACGTTTTAGTAAACACAAACAGACAATTTGAACCGCTATGGTCTTCATGAATAACAGGCTTTTGCAAAAATAATCGTTGTTTGTTGCGTGGGATGGCGCTTTCCATCGATTGCAGCCTTTTGATTAAAAATTCCCTGTTATAAAGAATGGTTCGGGTAGCAAATCTATCTAAATGAAACCACATAAAGACGAGAGATAAGTTGTAAAAACATAAAATAAGCGAGATATGATGAAAGGGAAGGTTATATTGTTTCGAATATTGGTAATCGGGTTTGTGCTTGGGAGCTTGTGGGGATGCTCGGTGAACAGGTCAACATGTTCGATGCTGGCGAAATCACATAAACAATGCCTTGAGCAAGAGAAGGAATGCTTATACAACACATTCGAAGCATACCGGAAAGCCAAAAACAAAAACAATATAGGTGAAACCATAGATTCTGTCGTGATGTCATTTTCGAATCGGAATGGCAAGGACACCATATACATGGTTGAAGACTGCAACCCACCGTTATACTCCTACAACGCGGTGATTTGGAACAGCGGTAAGGCGGTAACCCTCTTTGGGTCAGGAGTGATTTCGGACAAAATTGCGGACGAGGACAAGAAATTGATTGGAATCGTTGAAAAATGGGATAGGTTAAGGATACTACAAAAGAGCCATGAACAGCCATTATCACACAGCGGAGAATGGGAAGAAACGAGGATTGCGAGTCGGATTATAATGGAAGGAGGGAAATGTGTGCATGTTGAATCGATTCTTTTTACGGCAATTGACGTGAATGCAAATAACGTACCAGTGGTGATTGAATAAAATGCAAAACTCCATGGTTTTTATTACAATCTTATTGATTTTTATCGCAATCTGGATGCGCTTTTGAAAGAGGCCCAATCACTAATCCAAAATATGGCATAGATTTGCCGGAATACAGGTCGCGGTTATAGAAAAAAAGGCAAGCGAGACGTCTGTATCGGGAGTTTTGACGGAAGCCTTTGGGGCAGGCTGCGAGGTCGGAGGTTCAGGGGTTGAAGTTGCGGGCTTCGGCGAAGAGGTCTAGGGGGATGTGGCAGTAGCCGTCGGGATTTTTTGTGAGGTAGTCTTGGTGGTATTCTTCGGCTAGATAGAAGGCGGTGAGTGGGGTGACTTCGACGACGAGTGGGTCGGAGTAGTTATTGGCGAGTTTTTTTAAGGAATGTCGAATGACTGGGAGGTCGTCGGGGTCGGTGAAGTAGATGCCCGTGCGGTAGCGGGTGCCGACGTCGTGAGCCTGGCGGTTGAGGGAGGTGGGGTCGATGGTCTTAAAAAACATTTCGAGGAGTCGCGGCAGCGATATTAGCGAGGAGTCGTAGCGGACGTGGACGGTCTCGGCGAAGCCTGTGGTGTCGGTATAGACCTGCTCGTAGGTAGGGTTGGGGATGTTGCCGTTGGCATAGCCAGCTTCGGCGTGGAGAACGCCTCGGAGGAGAGAGAGGTAATGCTGGGTGCCCCAGAAGCAGCCGCCAGCCAGGTAGATGTCGCGGACGGGGGAATGGAGAGCGGAGTAGGCGTCGGAGAGGATTGTGGTGAGCTGTTCGAGATAGAGCCGGTCGGTGTCGTCGAAGGTGTTGAGACGGTCGCTGTCGATGTCGAGGACGGCGCACACTTTGCCTTGAGTCACAATAGGGACGACTATCTCACTGCGTGATTGGGAGCTGCAGGCGATGTGGCCGGGGAACTGCTCTACATCGGGAACGACGATGGTGCGGGCTTCCTTCCAGGCGGTGCCGCAGACGCCTTTGCCGTAGGGTATGTTGGTGCAGGCGACGGGGCCTTGGAAGGCAGAGAGGATGAGTTCGTCGCCAGCAACACGGTAGAAGCCCGTCCACCAGAAACCGAAAGAGTGGTGGAGGAGAGAGGCGGTGTTGGCGAGGAGAGAGGTGAGGTCAACGGGGTCGGCGGCGAACTGGGTGACCTGCTGGAGCAGCAGTTGGTATTGTTGAGATTTCGCAGGGGCGGTATTTGTATCCATAAGTTTTTAGATGAAGATTTTTATGGGTGCAAAGGTACATTTTATTTCGTTTTTGGATTTTTTTATTTTGCGGGACATTTATATCTTTGTAGAGTCGAACTGAATATTATGGCATCTTACAAAGAGATACATATCAGCGATTTAGGCTGTGTCGGCGAGATACAGCAATTGTTTGAGGCTCAATTTATAGACTTGCAAGCATCTGTAAATTAGCGCTAAACAGTATTCATCTCCGTATCAACTCCGTATTAAGTACGTATCATCTGTAGGGTAACTCCCAGGTAACTCCCAGGTAACTCCCAGGTATGTCTATGTTTGGGAGTAGGAGGGTTGCGGGTGGGTGCGGGTGGAGGTTTTTAGGGTGGTGCGGGAGGGGTGAGAGGTTAAAAGATACGGGTGATGGTAACAAAAGTTGGGGTTGTTGCGTTTAATGTATATTAATATATAAAACGGACTTAAACAATGAAAAAATACTGGTGGGTAATGGTCATGGTGCCGCTGGCGGTGGGGTGCGGACGGCTGCAGTCTTCAGAAGAGGCTGGGGAGAGAGTAGTGAACGTGGGAGTTGTGAGGATAGGCGAGACGCACGCTAGCGGGGCGATGGCGGAGTATGTGGGTAACGTGGAAGGAGCTGCGACGGTGGATGTGAGCTTCGGGACGGTGGGCCGCGTGGCGACTCTTAGGGTGAAAGAGGGCGACAAGGTGACGAAAGGGCAGCTGCTGGCGACGATAGACAACGCGGCAGCTGCGAGCTCGTATGAGGCGGCGAAGGCGACGCTGGAGAGGGCAGAGGACGGATACAGGAGGGCGAAGATGGTGTATGACAAGGGGAGCCTGCCGGAGGTGAAATGGATAGAGGTGCAGACGCAGCTGAACCAGGCGCGGTCGCTGTGCGACGTAGCGCAGAAGAACGTGACGGACTGTATGCTGCGGGCGCCGATGAGTGCGACGGTGGGGAAGAGATATGTGGAGCCGGGAGCGACGGTGTCGCCGATGCAGCCGGTGGTGAGACTGATAGACATGACGCAGATGTGTGTGAGGATGAGTGTGCCAGAGGCAGACATAGCATACATAGCGAAGGGGGACACGGTGGATGTGACTGTGAACGCGGCGGACAGCCTGCAGCTGAAGGGAGTGGTGGACGAGAAGGACATCTCGGCAGACGCGGTGAGCCACTCATATCTGGTGAGGGTGCGGCTGGTGGCGTCGAAGGAGGAGATGAAACGGGTGCTGCCAGGCATGGTGTGCAGGGTGAGGATGAGCGGCTCGGCAAGCCACCAAGAGGAGGCGACGGGCGGCACGAGGCTTATGGTGCCTAACCGCGCGGTGCAGATAGGAAACGACGGACAGAGGTATGTGTGGAAGGTGGTGGATAGCAACCGAGTGGAGCGGTGCGCGGTGACGATAGGCGACCTGACGGCGAACGGGGTGCTGGTGACAAAGGGGCTCGAGAAGGGCGACATAGTAGTGACGGATGGGACACAGAAGATTGCGTCGGGGAGCGTGGTCAATTTTAATTTTGAATTTTGAATTTTGAAGTATTGAGTTTTGAGCTGTAAGTTTTAAGTTTTGAGTTTCAAGTTTTGAGTTTTGAAAAAGCGTAACGGATTTCTGGAGCTTGTGGTTGACAATCCTAAGATTGTCCTGCTGATTGTGGCCATAATGGTGGCATTCGGCATATACGGCCTTGACCGTATGAACAAGCAGGAGTTTCCGGAGTTCACGATAAGGCAGGGATTGGTGGCGGCGGTGTATCCGGGCGCGTCGTCGGAGGAGGTGGAGGAGCAGCTGACGATACCGCTGGAGGAATACCTATACACGTTTGTGGAGGTAGATAAGGAGAAGACGTACAGCTACTCGAAGGAGGGGGTGGTGTATGTGTATGTGGAGCTGATCAACAGCGTGAAGAACCAGACGGAGGTGTGGAGCAAGATAAGGCACGGGTTGAAAGACTTCAAGGCGCAGCTGCCCACTGGAGTGCTGGCGCTGGTGGTGGTGGACGACTTCGGGAACACGTCGTCGCTGCTGGTGACGATGGACTCGGAGGAGAAGACCTACAGAGAGATGGAAGGCTACATGAGCCTGCTGAAACAGAGGCTACGGAGCGTGGAGGCGGTGGGCAACCTAAAGTCGCTGGGCGGCCAGAAAGAGGAGATATCGGTGTATGTAGATAAGGACAAGCTGGCGTCGTACGGCATCAGCCACCAGATGCTCACGGCGGTGCTGTTTGCACAGGGACTGGAGTCGATAGGCGGCACGATATCGAACGACGACGGATACCTGCCGATACACGTGGTGAGCCCCTACAAGTCGGAATACGAGCTAGGCGAGCAGGTGATATACACGTCGCCGTCGGGACGCACGATAAGGCTGAAAGACATAGCGCGGATAGAGAGGCGGTACCCAGAGCCGACGAGCTATGTGACGAAAGACGGGAACAGGGCGCTGGTGCTGTCGATAGAGATGCGGCCGGGGAACAACATAGTGAAGTTCGGCGAGGAGGTGGACAAGATACTGAAAGACTTCCAGCGGACGCTGCCGGACGGGGTGAGGCTGTACCGCATCACGGACCTGCCGCAGGTAGTCGATAACTCGATATGGTCGTTTTTCAAAGACCTGCTGACGGCAATGCTGGTGGTGATAGCGGTGATGCTGCTGCTCTTCCCGTTGCAGTCGGCGCTGATACCGGCGATAGAGATACCGCTGACGACGGCGGTGACATTCTCGGTGATGTACATCATAGGGTTCGAGATGAACATAGTGACGCTGGCGTCGCTGATAGTGACGCTGGGCATGATGGTGGACGACTCGATAGTGATGGTGGACGGCTATATGGACAACATAAGCCGACGGCAGACGCCGAGAGACGCGGCCATAAACAGCGCGAAGACATTCTTCCCGTCGCTGGTGGTGGCCACGCTTTCGATATGCGCGATATTCTTCCCATACCTGTTCACGATGCACGGGCCACTGGGCGACTTTGTGAAGTTCTTCCCGACGACGATAACGATATCGCTGACCATCTCGCTGGCGCTGGCGATGCTGCTGACGCCGTGGCTTGAGACGAAGATGCTGAAGGTGGACAAGGGGACGCACAGGGTGAAGCAGCGCAAGTGGTTCTTCGCACGGTGGCAGAGGCATTTCTTCGCGATGTTGCAGAACGGATACGAGCGGCTGCTGAACTGGTGTTTCGCACATCCGAGGACGACGATACTGGCGGGAATACTCAACATAGCCATAGCCGTGGTGGTGTTTTTGAACATGCCGCTGCAGCTGATGCCCAAGGCCGAGAGGGACAGCTTTGCGGTGGAGATATACCTGCCCGACGGAAGCACGCTGGAGCAGACGGCGGCGGTGGCGGAACGTTTTGAGGAGGTGCTGGGCAACGACGAGGACATAGAGACGGTGTCAACATTCGTCGGCACGTCGTCGCCCCGCTTCATGGCCGCGTACACGCCGCAGATGCCGGCCAAGAACTACGCGCAGATGATAGTGAAGACCAAGGGCAACGATGTGACCGAGAGGGTGGTGAAACGCTACAAGGACAGCTTCATAGACACGCTGCCCAACGCGACGATAAGAGTTAAGCAACTGGACTATCAGGCGGTCAGCAACCCGATAGAGATAAGGCTGCGGAGCGAAGACAAGGCGGCCCTGATGCGCTATGCAGACACGCTGAAGCGGCACATGGAACAGCATAGCGACGACCTGGTGTGGGTGCACAGCGACTTTGGCGACTACTCGCCGACGGTGAGGATAGACCTGAAGCCCGACGAGGCGTCGCGGCTGGGGGTGACCAAGTCGGTGCTGTCGGCGAACCTGGCGACGCTGTACGGCGGATTACCGATGACGACGGTGTGGGAAGGCGACTACGGAGTGGCTGTGAAGCTGTACTCGTCGGAGCAAGGCGACGCGCCCGACATCACGTCGGCGCTGGTGCCCACGTCGATACCCGGAGTGTGGGTGCCGCTGAGGCAGGTGGCCACGGTGACGCCCGACTGGCAGCCATCGCAGATACCGCACAGGAACGGGGTGCCGTGCGTGACGGTGGGAGCCGACCTGCGATTCGGCAAGAGCCAGCCCAAGACCATGGACAAGCTGAAACCGTGGCTGGAAAACGACTTCAAACGGATGCTGCCCGAGGACGTAGAGATGATATACGGCGGACTTGACTCGGTGAACAGTGGCACGATGGGCGACATCATAGTGGGGCTCATAGCCTCGGTGATGATAGTGTTCTTCTTCCTGCTGTTCAACTTCAAGAAGATACGCCTCACGCTGCTGTCGCTCTTCGGCACGCTGTTCTGCCTGCTGGGCGCGTTTGTGGGGCTGGCGATGTTCCACTGCGACATAAGCCTGACCGCCATAATAGGCATAGTGAGCCTGATAGGCATCAACGTGCGCAACAACATAGTGATGTTCGACTATGCCGAGGAGCTGAGACGCTCGGGGGTGGATGTGCGCCAGGCGGCCTTCGACGCAGGATGCAGGAGGATGCGTCCCATATTCCTCACCAGCGCGACAACGGCGGTGGGCGTAATACCGATGATTATACACCGCAGCGCGCTTTGGATGCCGATGGGGATAGTGATATGCTTCGGCATAATGTTCGCCATAATCTTCATCGTGGCGGTGATGCCCGTGGCGTACTGGAAACTCTTCGACTTCAAGAAACCCCAGAATATGAATTTAACCTTACATTACAGAAAAAAATAAGAAACTGTTTAAATTTAATTCAATGTTTTTCTTAAAGTACCTGAACGGCATATTTTCCGTCTTCTCTCAGTTACAATGGTCACCCATTGCGCCTTCGATAAGGCGAAAAATCTGCTCGTCCATGTCCATAATAAAATTCATCAATCAAATCTAAACAGTTTCCAAGAGATGCGCAGAGTTTGTACATATAGCTTGGTTTTGGTGGTAGCGCTGCTGATGCCGTCGCGCGTTGGGGCGCAGGTGCTGACGCTGGACAGCTGCCGCGCTATGGCGCTGCGCAACAACGCCACGCTCGAAAACGCACGGCTGGAGATAGAGTCGGCCAAGCAGACGAAGCTGGCGGCGCTGACCAAGTACTTCCCCACGCTGAGCCTCGCAGCAGGCTATTTCAGGTCACAGAACTACCTGATAGACGTCTCGTCGGAGGGAAGCGGCGCACAGATTGACGTGACCGCACGTTTCGACGGCGAGACGATGGAGGACCGCATCGCCAACCTACAGGCCACGCTAGACCGCTACGACATAGACGTAAACCTGCAGTCGGAGATAGACAACTTTGTCGATAGGTTCTCGTACGACATATCGCTGAAGATGATAGACCGCGGGCTTTTTGCCAACGCGGTGCTGACGCAGCCGCTGTTTGCCGGCGGACGCATAGTGAACGGCAACCGGCTGGCGAAGGTGGGCGTGGATGTGGCTGAGCTGAAGCTGATGATGTCAGAACGCGAGGTGCTGCTCAACGTGGAGCAATACTACTGGCAGGTGGTGCTGCTGCACGGCAAGCTGCAGCCCGTGGAGCAGGCGCTGGTGCTGCTAGACACGCTGCGCCGCGACGCAGAGGCGGCACAGCAGGCGGGGCTGATAGGACGCTCGGAAGTGCTGAAAGTGCGCCTCAAACAGGCCGAGATGCAGTCGGTAAAGACACAGATATTGAACGGCATAGAACTCGCCACGATGGCGCTGTGCCAATACATAGGACAACCCTATTCCGAGACGCTGCGGGTGGCCATACCGCAGGAGAAGGAGCTGCAGAGCCCAGCCGCTCCGCAGGCACGGGTAGATAGCTGCGTAGTAAACCGCCCCGAATATTCCCTACTCGAGAAAGCCGTCGAAGCCGAACGGCTGCGCCGCAAGATGATAGCAGGCGAGGCGATGCCGCAGATTGCCATTGGCTCCACCTACGGTCTTACCGACGTCACCGGCTCATACCGCGCCAACGGCATATTGTTCGCCACTGTCAGCATACCGCTCACGGCATGGTGGGAGACCGCGCACAACATGAAGAAACAGCAGATGGCCGTGCGCATGGCCGAAAACAACCGCCGCAACAACGCCGAACTCATGACCCTACAGCAACGCCAGGCCTACAACAGCCTGCGCGAGGCATACAGCCAGATTGATATCAAACGCCAAGCCGCAGACGACGCCGCAGACAACCTGGAGGAGGTGAAGATATACTACGAGGCAGGGCTGACCTCGGTATCAGACTACCTCGAGGCTCAGACACTATTCTACCAAGCCCACGACCAGCTGACCGATCAGCTGATAGACTACAAAATTAAGGAGTTGCGCTACCGACAGCTTAGCGGACAGTAATCCATCATCCGACGTGAAACACTCAGCGGCTTTGCAGCGACTTTGCAGTGGCTTTGCAGCGGCTTTGCTTTCTTTTTTTACAATTTCTCCACACAGTATTCGGCATGTGCCGAAAACTTTTTGATAGAAAATTTTGGAGGTTTCAAAAATATGTGTATATTTGCACTGATTATTCGCATAGAAAACACAACAAAAACCGACAAGACAATATCGTTGTAATTTATTAATTTATCAAAGCCGATGGGCCTAATGGCATATAACAGGGCGAAATCTATATGAAGAAAGTTTTATTATTTGCTGCGACGCTCCTTCTGTCAGCAACAATGTTTGCACAGGAGCCGATGAAAGGTGAGATTCGCTGCGCCGACTTTAATGAAAACTCGATGAAAGGCGGCGACAAAGGCGTTTCTGACTGGGGTACATTCACCAACTTCACAGCAACGGACATGAGTGGCGTCTCGCACGACATTCAGGCCTATCTTGACGCTGGCAAGTATGTGGTAATCGATTTCTTCTGCGCATGGTGCGGACCTTGCTACTCTTTCCACCAAACAGGTACTTTGGAAAACCTTTACAATACATACGGACAAGGTGGAACCAATGAATTCGTAGTTCTTTATGTTGAGGGCGAAACCACCAACACTCCTGACCAGATTTCAGGAACCACCACAGCCCAGACATACGCAGGTTATTCAGCAGGTGACTTCACAAACGGCGGCACCAACCCCATTCCTATTATCGACGCAACTGAGGACCTTGTATATAACGTTTCAATATACGATGGCTATGTGCCGAGAGTGTATCTGTTCTGCCCCTCTGGCTTTGTATATCAGATGTACAGCGTAGTCACCAGTTCAGCCGAGGCTTATTACAATTTCGCCACAACAAACTGCCCTACTGCTTCCACTCGTCCTATGGTTGATATCATTGCCCCCTCTGCAACCCTTGGTCAGCCTGTTACAATTAGCGCCGATGTGTTAAGTGTTGGTGATGTTACTTACGCCTGGACCTTCGAAGGCGGTTCTCCCGCTACCGCTACAACCCAAAGTGCAACCGTTACTTGGAACACCCTCGGAATGCACAATGTTTCAGTCGTTGTCACCAATGCAGCTGGCAGCACTACTGCAAACGCCACTGTCAACGTTATTGACTGCAGCACTGGAATCACCGCCCCATACGAAGAGAGCTTTGAAGGAGGTCTCGGATGCTGGACCGCTATATCTAACAATACCGAGAACGACGACAGCCAGGATAACGGTTTCGGCGTACGTGCGGCCGGAGACGACATTCAGACCACGATAGGTGAAGCCCACAGCGGCAACAACGTATTCCTGTTCTCAAGCTATAACCAAACTAGCGACTACACTCAGTATCTCATTTCCCCGGAACTCCATCTTAGCGGCGAGACACAACTAAGCTTCTATCTCTATGCCCAGGCAACCAACTATGGCAATGAGAAGTGCAGAGTAATGGTTTCGACAACCAACAACAACCCCTCAAGTTTCACTAATCTTGGCGACGAAATTTCAATGACAACGGCTAAGTCCTGGACCGAATTCACCAGAACACTTCCTGCCAACACAAAATATGTTGCATTCAAATACACTGTAACAAACGACACTTGGTTCCTTGGTATCGACGACATTTCCTTCACCTCTGCTGGCGGCGGCACCCAGGGCATCAACGACGTGAACGCAACGAACGTGAAGCTCTACCCGAACCCGACCACTGGCAACCTCTACATCGACGCAGAGGGCCTGCAGAAGGTTGAGATTATCGACGCTGCCGGACGAATCGTCATGACCGAGACCACCAGCCAGGTCAACATGAGCCACCTCGCCAACGGCGTCTATACCGTGCGTGTGATGGCCAACGGCAACAGCACCATCCAGAAAGTTGTGAAGAAATAAGACAACTACATAAACAAAAAAGCCGCGGCATTAAGCTGCGGCTTTTTTTTGCAATGTTACGAAGCTATATCATCAATGAGAGCTTCTTGTAGTAATCTTTATTTCAAACCTTTCAAGGCGGCCTGTAACGACTTGGCCACGCCGTTCGAGGTGTAGGTGGCGCCGGCCACGGCATCCACTTTCTTCTTGCATGCAGCCTTAGGCGAAAGTCCGTTCCACGACTTGAAGAATCCAGCCGCCTTGACACGCTGCACATACTGCGGTGTCTCGCTGTTGGCCAGCAACTCAACCGAGAGAACCTTCTTGTTCTTGTCGAGGGCAATCATGAGCGGTGTCTCGCCGTTATAGCCCTTGATGCCATCGCTGGCGGGTTTTGAATAGACTGCATAGCCGAGGAGTTTTTTCGAGGCATCGAAAACCGAGGTCCACTTAGCCTCCTTCTTGACGCTCTTCACCGTGGGGAAGGCACGAACAATCTCCATGGCGATGCCGTCGGCGTTGACGGTCGGCTGTGCGGCTTTGGCCTGCTGATGGTGCGGGCAGTTGCCGCAGTGGTGCGCACACTGATGGTTATTGCCGGCAGGCTGCTGCGCGGCGAGCGAGCCGATGGCAAATAGTGCTATAACACTTAACGAAAGTAACTTTTTCATAGTTATCTATTTTTGATGTTAATCATTAAAGAATCCAATGCGAAAGGAGAATGGAAGTGGCGACGGCGGCGTTGAGCGACTCGCAGGTGTCACCGATGTTGGGTATGGTGACGCGATGAGTCAGGAACGGTTGCAACGAAGGCGATATGCCACGCGACTCGTTGCCTACAAGTATCACGGCAGGTGTGGCGGGAGCGACGCTACGCAGGTCGTCGCCGTCGAGCACCGCGCCATAGACAGGCATCCCGCAAGAAGGGAGCCACTCGGCAAGGTCGCAACATTCGACCGAGACGCGAAAAAGGCTGCCCATGGTAGATTGCACCACCTTGGGGTTGAAGCGGCTGACCGTATCGCGGCTGCACACGATGTGCCTCACGCCGAACCAGTCGGCAGTACGTATGATTGTGCCCAGATTGCCCGGGTCTTGCAGACGGTCGAGGGCAAGAGTTATCTTCGAATTTTGAATTTCGAATTTTGAATTTTGAAATTCGCACGCCTGCCGTTCCAGCAGCATCCACACCTTGTTGGGTTGACGGAGGGAAGAGAGGCGCTCAAGCTGCTCGTCGGAAACCACGTACATCGAAGCGCAGAGTCCCCTACCCTGCCACAGAGCACCTTGCTCCTCAAACCAATCCCGCGTGGCGCAGAGGGTGTCGATATGTATTCCCATTGCCAGAATCTCAGATGCCAACTTCTCGCCTTCGGCCACGAAAAGGTTGTGAAGGTCGCAGAATTTTTGCTGCCGAAAAGCGGCAAGTTCCTTGAGTTTTGATTTGGATATCGGTTCCATGCGAATAGACAATATGCTGATAAAACGTGGATTTATAAAATAAATTTTGTCAGTTTGCGGAAAAGTAGTATTTTTGCAACCGCTTTAAGCGACAGATGGTGGGCGTAGCTCAGCTGGTTAGAGTGCCGGATTGTGGTTCCGAAGGTCGTGGGTTCGAATCCCACCTCCCACCCCTGAAGAAGCCCGCGACAACGATGTTGCGGGCTTCTTGTATAGAGACGATGATGAACGATTGGGATATATGCTATTTCAGCGACGGCGGACAGGCACTTACGGTGCTAGACCAGACACTGCTACCCAGTGAGGAGCGGTATGTGGAGCTGCGTAGCGCCGCAGAGGTGGCCGACGCCATAGCACGGCTGGTGGTGCGTGGAGCGCCACTCATAGGTATCGCCGCCGCAATGGGACTCTGTGTAGCTGTGGGAAACGGCGAGGATTTCGAAGAGGCGCGACGCACGATAGGAGCGTCGAGACCGACGGCGGTGAACCTGTCGTGGGCGTTGGAGAGGATGGCTAAAGTCAATTCTGAATTAAGAAATTTGAATTTCGAATTGAGGGTGGAACGGCTGCGTGAAGAGGCACTGAAGATAAAAGACGAAGACGCCGAGACCTGCCACAGGATAGGGCAGTTCGGCCGCGAGCTGATAAAGGAAGGCATGGGAGTGCTGACCCACTGCAACGCAGGACACCTGGCCACAGGGCACTACGGCACGGCGCTGGCACCCATATATGCCGCTGCCGAGCAGGGGAAACGGTTCAGTGTGTATGCCGACGAAACCCGTCCTTTGCTGCAAGGGGCACGCCTGACGGCCTACGAGCTGGTGAAAAGCGGTGTGGAGACGACGCTGATATGCGACAACATGGCAGCTTCGCTGATGGCGCAAGGAAAGATAGACATAGTATTTGTGGGATGCGACCGAGTGGCCGCCAACGGCGACACCGCAAACAAGATAGGAACGCTGGGGGTGGCGGTGCTGGCCAAGCACTTCGGGGTGCCGTTCTATGTATGCGGCCCGCAGTCAACTTTCGATAGCCGCTGTGCCACAGGCGCAGACATAGTGATTGAGCAGAGACGCGGCGACGAGATAACCACCATGCACTATGCAAAGCCAATGGCGCCAAAGGGAGTGAACACCTACAACCCCTCGTTCGACGTCACTCCGCATGAACTAATCACAGGATATATAACCGAAAGCGGAATCATGACCGCCCCATTCTAACCCTCCAACATTTTAACCTATGGAATCGACACGACAAAATAAGATTGCACGGCTCATTCAGCAAGACATGGGCAGCATATTCCTTAAAGAGATGAAGCCGAAACTGGGCAACTCGCTTATAACGGTGACCGAAGTGCGCATCACGCCCGACCTTTCGATAGCCCGCGTGTATGTGAGCATACTGCCTATCGGGACCATGCCCGAGAGCGAGCCCGCCGTGACGGCGACCAAAGAGACGGTGATGGCCGCCATAAACGCCAACAACGCCGACCTGCGCAGACGACTGGGCATGCTGGAAGGCAAGCAGCTGAGGATTATTCCCGAGCTGGAGTTTCATCTTGACACCACGCTCGACCAGATGGAGAACATAGAAAAACTGCTCAAACAGTGAACCTGCCGCATTTCATAGCCAGGCGATACCTTTTCGCACGCAAGCGGAAAAGCGTGATAAACGTGATTTCGTGGATTTCGCTTGTGGGGCTGAGCGTCGCGTCGATGGCACTGATAGTGGTGCTTTCGGTATATAACGGCATCGGAGGGCTGACGCAGAAGCTGTTCAATGTGTTCGACCCCCAATTGATGATTGAAAAATACGAAGGCAAGAGCTTCGAGGCCGACCGCGCGCTGATGGACAAGGTGGAAGCCGTGGAGGGAGTGCGCACAGTGAGCAAAATAGTGGAGGAGAACGCGTGGGTGACCTACCGTCAGAACCAAGCCATAGTGCAGCTGAGAGGCGTTGACGACAACTACCCCGCAATAACGGGTATTGACACGATGATATTCGACGGCGACTATGTGTTCCGCCGATATGTCAACGGGCAGATTATAAGCTACGGGGTGCTTGGTGCGCTGATATACGACCAACTCGGGCTGCGAGGGCTTGCCAACGAGCCTATGGCGGTACACATACCCAAACGCGGCAAAGGCATAGGGCTCTCGATTGACGACGCGTTCAACACCGGCTACCTCTACCTGGGCGGCACCTTCTACATACAGCAGGAGATAGACAGCAAGTATGTGCTGGCAGACATAGACTTTGTGAGAGACCTGCTGGACTACGGCAAGGACGAATGCACCTCGCTGGCAATCGCGCTCGACACAAAAGCCAACGTGAAACGAGTGAAACAGCAGATGAAGGAGGCGCTGGGCGCAGAGTACCTGGTGAAAGACCGCTTCGACCAGCAGCCGCTCTACTTCAAGATATACCGTTCGGAGCGGCTGGGTATTATACTGATACTTTCGCTGATAGTGCTTATCTCGACGCTGAACCTGATTGCATCGCTGTCGCTGCTCATCATCGACAAACGTCGCGACATAGCCACGATGCGCAGCATGGGAATGGAACGCCGCACAGTGAGGCAGGTGTTCTTCAGAGAGGGGCTGCTGATAAGCGCCGTAGGCGTGGTGGCGGGACTGGTACTTGGTTTTATCGTTTGTTTCCTGCAACAGACGTTCGGCATCATAAAGATGGGCAACAACTTCGTGGTGAGCGCATTCCCCGTGGAAATGCATTTCACTGACTTCTTGCTGACATTCGTTCTGGTGATGCTGCTGAGCACGGTGGCCGTGTGGTTCACCACCCGAAGGGCGAAAATACCGAACTAACGCACCAATGCCGTGGCGTTGGACGAGTGATACTAGCGCTGCTCGGCGGTTTCCTGAGCTATCACAGCCTCCTCCCAAGCGGAAATCTTCTGCTCTAGGGAGTTTTTCAAGTTTTGGTAGTCTTCAAATATTGCGGAGTCGGTGGTGCCAGAGGCAAGCTTCGCCTCGATGTCGGCGACCTGCTGCTCTAGTGAGGATATTTCCTCCTCAAGTTTAGTGACCTCGCTGCGGAGTTTTCTTAGCTCTCGCTCGCGTTCCTTTGACTGCTGATAGTCGAGCTTGGATTGCTTGACCGCTGGAGTGTGTGACTGTTTTAGCGCTTGTGCGTTGTCGAGTTGCTTGAGGTCTTCGAGGCGCCGCCATTCGAGGAATTCGAAGATGTCGCCTTTGAACTCGTGCACTTCGCCGCCGCGGAACTCGAAGAGGGAGTCTGTGAGGCCTTGCAGGAAGTCGCGGTCGTGGGAGACGAGGATGAGGGTACCAGTATATTGTAGGAGGGCGTTTTTCAAGACGTCCTTCGAATCCATATCGAGGTGGTTGGTGGGCTCGTCGAGGATAAGGAGGTTTGACGGGGTGAGGAGGAGTTTGGCGAGAGCGAGGCGAGCCTTCTCGCCGCCGGAGAGTACCTTGACTTTCTTGTCGATGTCGTCATCGTCGAAGAGGAAGCTTCCGAGGATGTTCCTTATCTTGGGGCGAATGTCGCCGAGGGCGATGTCGTCGATGGTTTGGAAGACGGTCTTCTCGCCGTCGAGCATGGCGGCTTGGTTCTGTGCGTAGTAGCCGATGACGACCTGGTGGCCGATCTTGCATGTGCCGCCGTAGTCGCTGATTTCGCCCACGAGTATTTTGGCGAGTGTGGATTTGCCTTCGCCGTTTTTGCCGACGAAGGCTATCTTGGAGCCGGAGGTGATGAGGAGGTCGACACCCGAGAAGACGCAGTGGTCGCCGTAGTGTTTGGAGAGGGCTTGTGCTTCAACGACGATCTTGCCGCTGTGGGGTGCGGGAGGGAAGCGGAAGTGGATGCTTTCGGAGGATACTTCGTCGATCTGGACGGTGTCCATCTTTTCGAGCATCTTGATGCGCGACTGTACTTGTTTGGATTTGGTCGCTTTGTATCGGAAGCGTTCGATGAAGGCCTCGATTTGGGCTATCTGTCGTTGCTGATTGGTGAGGGATGCCATCTGAGAGGCACGTCGCTCCTGCATGAGTACAACATAGTCGGAGTAGGAGACCTTATAGTCGTATATGCGTCCTGCTGTGATTTCGACGGTGCGGGTGGTAATGTGGTCTAGGAAGGTGCGGTCGTGGGAGACTAGTACGACGGCGCCAGCGTAGGAAGAAAGGAAATTCTCGAGCCACTGGATGGAAACGATGTCGAGGTGGTTGGTAGGCTCGTCAAGAACAAGCAGATTGTACGGTTGCAACAGAAGTTTTGCCAGCGACAGACGCGAATGTTCACCACCCGACAGCACCTTCACCTTCTTGTCGATG
>JAFZTV010000042.1 GCA_017618625.1 Bacteroidales bacterium
ATACCATCACCGACGACGATCTTGCCCCTCAGGCGCCGGCAGCGCAAGAGGTTGGTGAAATCGTGACGCGCCCCGAAAGAGCATCGGCCGCGCATCTAGAGCAGGAAGAGTACGCCGACCGCCCCGCTGCGGGTGTGCCGATTGGCGAGAACGCTGTGAAAGGCGATGCCTCGTCGCAGTGGATCAAGCACACCATTCCTGCTGGAAAGCCTCAGGCAAGGAGCCGGCGCGGTTGCCTGCGCAACTGTCTTATCGTCTTCCTGCTTGCTTTCATCGCTTTGGTGTTTGCCGTTCGTAATTGCTTCGGCGATCGTTCCTACAAGCAGGCGATGCTTGAGGAGGGTGTGAAGGAATCACTCAACGAGTTCGGCGACGAGGCTGTTGTTCGCGATTATGAGAACTTTATTGTGGAAGGCGCAGAGACTGCTCCAGGATGGCTGCAAGGCACATGGCGCATTGACACCGATAACGGTGCTGTGGTTATAGTCATTCATGGTAAACAGATTTCCGAGGAGTCGGGTGGAGAAATCAGTCAGGGTATCTTCTATTACAAGAAGAATATGCTCTTTTGCAAGTTCACGGAGAGCGATGAGGTTGAGATACGTCGTGTGAATACCAAGCGACAATGCATTGTTTACAACAATCGCGACATGGAGAAGCAATAATCAGGAAAAGGAAAAAATATATAATCAAACATAATTTAATCGCAAATGAAAGTAATTCTTACAGGAGATCGCCCCACAGGAAAGCTCCACCTGGGCCACTACATCGGCTCGCTGCGCCGCCGCGTAGAACTGCAGAACGCCGGCGGCTATGACAAAATGTTTGTGTTTATGGCCGATGTGCAGGCCCTCACCGACAATGCAGATAACCCCGAGAAACTGCGTCAGAGCATCGCTGACGTCGCTCTCGACTGGATGGCAGCAGGTCTCGACCCCGAGAAGTGCACGCTCTTCATCCAGAGTCATATCCCCGAGCTCGCCGAGCTCACCACCTATCTGATGAATCTCATCACCGTCAGCCGCGTACAGCGCAATCCTACGGTGAAGACTGAAATCAAGATGCGCAACTTCGAGGCCAACATCCCGCTGGGCTTCTTCTGCTATCCCGTTTCGCAGGCTGCCGACATCACGCTGTTCAAGTCGACGACCGTACCTGTTGGCGAGGACCAGGAGCCAATGATCGAGGTGACGCGCGAACTCGTTCGCCGCTTCAACCAGACCTACGCACCCGTTCTTGTTGAGCCAGAAATCATGTTGCCCGAGAACCTCACCGCACGCCGCCTGCCCGGCACCGACGGCAAGGAGAAGATGTCGAAGTCGCTTGGCAACTGCATCTACCTTAGCGATTCTGCCGACGAGGTGTGGCAGAAGGTGCGCTCGATGTACACCGACCCCACTCATCTGAACGTCAGCGACCCGGGTCATGTTGAAGGAAATGCCGTGTTCACCTATCTCGACGCCTTCTCGACCGATGCCGACTTCGCTGAGTTCTGGCCTGAATACCAGAACCTCGACGAGCTGAAGGACCACTATCGTCGCGGCGGACTGGGCGACATGAAGTGCAAGAAGTTCCTCAATCAGGTGCTCAACAAGTTCCTCGAGCCCATGCGCGTGCGTCGTCATGAGCTGGAGCAGGACATTCCCGAAATTTACAACATCCTGCGCAAGGGTACCGATAAGGCACGCGAGACGGCTGCTCAGACGATGGACGAGGTGCGTAAGGCAATGCGTATCGACTACTTCAACGACACCGAGCTCATCCGCCAGCAGGTAGAACGCTTCTCGAAGTAATCCCAAATAGCTTCGTGCGAATACAGATGGAGGCACTTCCTTTCGAGGTGCCTCCATCTTTTTTGTTTGTTGCCGCGTGTCCTTTCCCAATTCTCCTTTCTCGTTTTCCCAATTCTCCTTTCTCGTTTTCCCAATCCTCCTTTCTCCATTTCCCACTTCTCCAACCTCCTTTCCCCTTTCTCGACACCCGCTTTTCCTCGCATAAAAACATGCTTTTATTTGCCTAAACGATTGCTCCCGACTTCCTATCGGCATGCTCTCGTGGAGCAGGAACATTGACCTAGTTCAGTAAATTAACTTAATTTGTTCGGTAAATTAACTTATTTTGCGCAGTAAATTAACTTATTTTACTGACTAAATTAACTTAATTTACTCATCAAATTAACTTAATTTGCTGATTAAAATAACTTATTTTACTAAATCATAGTTATTCTTACGTTGAATGGGAGCATGCAAATGGCATCATAGGAGACATGCTTTTGCCGCATTGGAGATGTACTTTAACTGCTTCAGAGACATGCTTTTGCCTGATGATTGTTGAAAAAAAAGACAGCAAGTGTGTCGTTGTTGTAGTTTTTTTTGTATTTTTGCAATTGAAACTTGAACTTTACGAAAGATAAACTAGAAACTTATATACTGCATCTATGCTCAAGACTCTTTATCGACAAATAGGACAATACAAGTGGGCGGCAGTGATGACGCCTGTGCTGACGGCCTTGGAGGTGGTGATGGATGTGCTCATCCCGTGGGTGACGGCATCGCTCATCGACAAGGGCATCAATGCCGGCAACATCGGCGAGGTGTACCGTTATGGTGGACTGATGCTGATTATGGCGTTTATCAGTCTGGTGCTGGGCATCCTGGCTGGCCGCTCTTCGGCTGTGGCATCGACAGGCTTTGCCGCCAACCTGCGCTCGGCGATGTATAAGAACATCCAAACGTTTGCCTTTAGTGACATCGACAAGTATTCAACGGCAGGTCTGGTAACGCGTATGACCACCGATGTGCAGAACCTGCAGCAGGCTTTCCAGCAGATTCTGCGTGTGACGGTACGCGCGCCGTTCCGTCTGGTGCTCAGCGTGGTGATGTGTCTGGTCATAGACCCTCGGCTCTCGCTCATCTTCATTGTAGCAATGGTGGTGCTTTCGGTGTCGCTGTGGCAGATTATTTCGCGTGTGTCGCGCCTGTTCCAACAGGTGTTCGAGAAAT
>JAFZTV010000043.1 GCA_017618625.1 Bacteroidales bacterium
AAAGTAAAAGCTAAAATTAGTCCTATTTGGTGCGCAGCTGCCAGAAAGCCACTGCGGCGGCGGCAGCCACATTGAGCGAATCGACCCCGAGTTGCATGGGGATGACCGCCTTGTAATCGCAGTTGTCGATGGTGCGGCGCTCCAAGCCGTCGCCTTCGGTACCCATGACGATGACCAACCGATCCTCGGCCATCAGTTGCGGTGTGTCAATCGGTATGGCGTCGGGCGTGAGAGCCATTGCCACAGTCTTGAAGCCCAAAGCGTGCAGCTGCTCCGTTCCCGGTACGGGCCAGGCAGGGAAATAGGTCCAGGGAATCTGGAACACAGTGCCCATGCTCACCCTGACACTGCGGCGGTTAAGAGGGTCGCAGCAGGTGGGCGTGAAGAGCACACCTTCAATGCCGAGGGCTGCCGCTGCGCGGAGAATGGCACCCGTGTTGGTGCTGTTGACCACGTTGTCCACAAGCACGATACGGCGTTTGCCGCTGCAAATCTGTTCCACACTCGGCAACACAGGGCGGCGCATGGCACAGAGCACCCCACGTGTGAGTTCGTAGCCTGTGAGCGAGGCCAGCAGAGCGCGGCTGCCAGTGTAGACCGGCAACGCACCAAGGCGGGCGACAATGTCTGCCGCCTGCCCTGAGATATGCTTTTCTTCGGTAAGAAGCGACACAGGCTCGTAGCCCGCATCAAGAGCCACCCTTATCACCTTGGGGCTTTCTGCTATGAATATGCCCTTGTCGGGTTCGAGCCGGTTGCGCAGCTGCGCCTCGGTGAGACGGGCATAAGGCTGCAGTCCGGGATGCGAAAGGTCGGTGACGGGTACAATCATCTACAACGCTCAATTGCTGTATTCTGCAAGCCTTTTCTTCAAGGCTTTGATGAGGTTGTGAATATCCTCCTCGGTGGTGTCGAAAGAACACATCCAGCGCACCACATCTGTGGCTTCATCCCACAGATAGAAGAAATAATCTTCGAGCAGGGCGTTCCACACCTTGTTGGGCAACTGGACGAAGACACTGTTGGCCTGCACGGGATATACAACCTTGGCCTCAGGCACCTCGCGCAGCGACTGGTAGAGCAGTTGAGCCATCCGGTTGCTGTGCTCGGCGTTGCGACGCCAGAGTCCCGTGGTGAGATAGGCCTCGAACTGAGCAGCCATGAACCTCATTTTGCTGCTCAGTTGAGCCATTTGCTTACGCCGGTATTTGAGCTCGACATCAAGTGCCGGATTAAGAATAACGGCGCTCTCCCCTATCATCATGCCGTTTTTGGTGCCGCCGAAAGAGAGGCAGTCCACCCCGCAGTCGGTGGTCATCTGGCGGAACGTACAACCCAGAGCCACGGCGGCATTGGCCAGGCGCGCACCGTCCATGTGGAGGTACATATCGTGGCTGTGTGCCAAATCGGCCAAAGCACGGATTTCCTCCAGCGTATAGAGGGTGCCGAGCTCAGTGGGCTGCGTGATGCTGATGGCGCGGGGTTGGGAGTGGTGCTCGAATCCAAAGCCGTGAAGCTGAGTTTTCACCAGTTCAGGGGTGAGCTTGCCGTCAGGTGTCGGCACCGTGAGCAGGCGGCAGCTTACAATGCGCTGCGGGGCTCCGCACTCGTCAACGTTGATGTGAGCCGTCTCGGCGCACACCACAGCATGGTGCGAGCGACACATGGCATCGATATTCAGTACATTGGCGCCCGTTCCGTTGAATACGAAATAGACACTGGCCTGCGCACCGAATTCCTGTTGGATGAGTTGCACGGCACGTGCACAATACTCGTCGTCGCCGTATGCCAGCGCATGGTCGACATTGGCAGAGGCTATCGCCTCCATGATTTCAGGGCTGATGCCTGAGTGGTTGTCACTTCCAAATCCGCGTTTCATGTTTAAACTAAAAACTAAAAGGTAAAAACTAAAAAATAAAAAGTATCGGCTCCCGCCTTTTTAGTTTTTAGTTTTTACCTTTTACTTAAATCACTATTTGTCCATTGTCAGCAAGAACTCCTCGTTGCTGCGGGTGTTTGCCATATTCTTTTGCAGGAACTCCATTGCCTCGACGGGGGTCATGTCGGTGAGCTGGTTGCGCAGCACCAAGGTGCGGCTGAGCAGGTTCTTGGGAACCAGCAGGTCATCGCGGCGGGTGCTGGAAGCCACCAAGTCAATGGCGGGATAGAGGCGCTTGTTAGCCATCTTACGGTCAAGCTGCAACTCCATGTTACCTGTGCCCTTGAATTCCTCGAAGATGACATCATCCATCTTGCTGCCCGTCTCGGTGAGGGCTGTGGCGATGATGGTCAGCGAACCGCCGTTCTCTATATTACGGGCGGCACCGAAGAAGCGTTTGGGTTTCTGCAGGGCATTGGCCTCAACGCCGCCTGAGAGCACCTTGCCCGAAGCGGGCTGTACGGTGTTGTAGGCGCGCGCCAAGCGAGTGATGGAGTCGAGCACAATCACCACATCGTGTCCGCATTCGGTCATGCGTTTGGCCTTCTCCAGCACGATGTTGGCAATGCGCACATGGCGGTCGGCTGGTTCGTCGAAGGTTGAAGCAATCACCTCGGCGTTGACGCTGCGCTGCATATCGGTCACCTCCTCCGGGCGCTCGTCGATAAGAAGCACCATCAGATACACCTCGGGGTGGTTATAGGCGATGGCATTCGCCACCTCCTTGAGAAGTGTGGTCTTACCCGTCTTAGGCTGGGCCACGATAAGGCCGCGCTGCCCCTTTCCGATGGGGGTGAACATATCGATGATACGTGTCGAGATGGTCTGCTGTGGATGTCCCGTCAGCTTGAACTTCTCCTCGGGGAAAAGCGGCGTCAGCGACTCGAAGGGGACACGGTCGCGTATGCGCTCTGGCGGAAGGCCGTTAATCTCCGTTATCTTCACCATAACGAAATA
>JAFZTV010000044.1 GCA_017618625.1 Bacteroidales bacterium
ACGGCGTGGACAAGGCTAACAAAGACATGAAAATCGCTGTGTTCGACCTCGGTGGCGGCACATTCGATATCTCCATCCTCAGCTTGGGCGACGGCGTGTTCGAAGTGAAGAGCACCAACGGTAACACACACTTGGGCGGCGACGACTTCGACCTGAAGGTCATCAACTGGCTTGCCGACGAGTTCAAGAGCGAGAAAGGCATCGACCTGCGCAAAGACCCGATGGCAATGCAGCGTCTGAAAGAAGCTGCCGAGAAGGCCAAGTGCGAACTGTCATCGAGCCAGGAGACTGAAATCAACCTGCCTTACATCACAGTTGCCGACGGCGTGCCGCAGCACCTGGTGAAGAAACTGACCCGTTCTAAGTTTGAGCAGCTCTGCGACGACCTTATCCAGGCGACGCTCGAACCCTGCCGTCAGGCAATGAAAGACGCAGGCCTTTCGAACAGCGACATCAGCGAGGTCATCCTCGTGGGCGGATCGACACGTATCCCCGCCATACAGCAGATTGTGGAGAAATTCTTCGGCAAAACCCCGAGCAAGGGCGTGAACCCCGACGAGGTGGTAGCCATCGGAGCCGCCATCCAGGGCGGAGTGCTCACCGGCGAGGTGAAGGACGTGCTGCTGCTCGACGTAACGCCTCTGTCGCTGGGTATCGAGACCCTCGGCGGTGTGATGACCAAACTTATCGACGCCAACACCACCATCCCGACCAAGAAATCGCAGGTGTTCTCAACCGCAGCGGACAACCAGCCTGAAGTAGAGATACACGTGCTGCAGGGCGAGCGCCCAATGGCCAACGACAACAAAACCATCGGCCGCTTCCATCTGGCAGGCATACCGCCAGCACCGCGTGGAGTGCCGCAGATTGAGGTCACCTTCGACATCGACGCCAACGGCATACTGAACGTCAGCGCCCTCGACAAAGCCACAGGCAAGAGCCAGAACATCCGCATCGAAGCCTCGAGTGGACTTTCGGACGACGAAATCAAGCGCATGAAGGCCGAGGCCGAAGCTCATGCCGCCGACGACAAGCGTGCCAAGGAAGAGGTGGAGAAAATCAACAGCGCAGACAGCATGATTTTCCAGAGCGAGAAGAACCTGAAAGACTACGGCGACAAGCTGCCGAGCGACAAGAAGAACGCCATCGAGAGCGCCCTCAACGAGCTGAAGGCAGCGCACAGCGCCCGCAACGTACAGCAGATTGACGCCGCCATGGAGAAAATCAACGCCGCATGGCAAGCCGCCAGCCAGGAGATGTACCAGGCGCAGCAGCAAGCCGGCGGAGCCAACCCAGGTGCAGGCTTCGACCCCAACAACATGGGAGGAGCAGGCTGCAATAACGGCAACTGCGGAGGCGACTGCAACAACCACCAAAACGGCAACGGCGGCGACAACGTAACCGATGTCGACTACGAAGAGGTGAAATAATGGATTGCATGGTTGCGATTATCGCAATGCCATGAAAAAAACAGGGATGGAGCGAAAGTTCCATCCCTGTCATTTTTTTACCATCGAATGATTACTTTTTCAAGAGCTCAACCATTTTACCGTAGTCTGCTCCTTTTTCAAACCCCTTGGATTAACATACTAAAGAAGTCATTCCCACGGATTCTGCAAACGAATCTCATCTTCTTCAAGAACAGGTGTTTTATCAAAATTAGAAACTTCTGCAAGGTTATCTTTCTTGCGGGCTTCACTATTAAAATAGCCTTTCATCGGTTTGTTAGGTTCATTCAATAGTTCCATTTTGCTTTTTTAGGTGGAGAGGATTCCTGAATTTGGTTTATTTAACGGAGTAGTTTAGGGGGGATTTGGTTTTGAAGTTGCGGGAGGAGAGGCTGATGGAGAGTTTGGCGGATTTGCCGTTGGGTCGGAGGGTTCTGAGGCCTTGGATTTGGACGGAGGAGATGTAGTCGAACTCGCGGCGGAGTTCTTTGGCTGTGCCTTTGGGGTTGAAGATGTTCATGGTGCGGATGGTGGCGGGGGCGACGACGGTGAGGTTGTCAACCTTGAGGTTGGGCCAGCACTTGGGACGGAGCTCTGGACGCGGGTTGTCGGCGGTGTCGAGGAGGTCGATTTGGACAATGGAATGGTAGCGGCGTGTGAGCTCGAAGGTGCAATCCTTGATGACGATGTCGAAGGGTGTGTAGGCGTTATAACTGGAGCGGACGCGGACGGGTGTGTAGTCGATAAAATGGCAGGAATCGAAGATGACCGAACCATACATGGAAGAGAAGAGAGTCTGACGGCCACGGAGTGTGCAGTCGGACAGGAGGACGTTGCGACCGTAGCAGTGGATGTCGAAGCGGTCGATGTCGCAGCTGTAGAGGAAGGTCTCGCTGAGGTTGTTGGTGCCGAAGACGCCCCAGTTGCCGTGGGCCTTTATCATCTCGAACTCGGAGTAATAGACGTTGTTCATGGAGAATGCGTAGCCGTAGTTGCGTGACGTGCCGTAGCCGGAATAAGTGCCTTCGACGGTGTCGCGGCTGAAACGGAGGTGGGCACAGTTGCTGACGGAGAAGACTCCGTCGGCAATCATACGGCTGCGAGGGGTGGTGACACGTATATCGGTGACATATACACCATCCAATCCGACGAGAGCGAGACAGTAGGTGCGGAATGTGGAGCCTTTGACGCGGTGGAGTGTGAGATTCTGAACAAAGGTGGGACGGTCGGGGTCGAAATCGTAGTAGTAGGCTTTGAGGCGAGTGGAGTCGGTGTTCCAAGAAGTTACGGGGGCGTTTTCGGCGATGCCGTTGTTGAGGACGAGAAGGTCGCGGCGGTACTGCTGATAGCCGTAGCCGCGGCGCTCGGTCCACGGGGTGAGGTCTTCGAGGACGAGGAGGCGGTGGCCTGTGGCGAGCTCGGGGACGGAACGGAAGTCGAGGGAGTCGATGAGAGATTTGTCGAAAGAGACGGGATGGGAGGTTGCGATACGGGAAAAGAGAGCGCCATGGGCGGAGTGGTTGGTGACGTAGAGGACGAGGCCGCCGAAATCGGTGTAGGGGCCGAGCGGGATGGCCTTGAAATCGGGCGGGAGCTCGAGGTGTAGCGTATCGATGCCCTCGTAGGAGACGTTGAGACCACGGGCGAGGGCGTCGGTATGGGCGCGATAGAGAGCGTGGTAGCGGTCGATGCCGTTGGAAGCCTCTCGAAGACCATAGTCGAAGGGCGAGACCTGGGCTTGGGCGACGAAAAGTGACGAGAAAAGGAAGAAGAGAAAGTCGATGAGGGTGTGGTTTGTTTCTTTCATTTGTTATAGAACGCTTTATTGCAATGAGATAGAAATGGTGTACGGATGCAAAGGTACAAATTATCCGTGACAATTTGAGTGCGATTTTAGGGGCATTTTTCGCATTTTGCAACAAACTGACGGACAAAGCATTACATTCTACAGGTTTTGCTCACCTTCTGCTCACCTTTTGACTCCCTTTTTGGTAAAGCCGAGGTTGGGCCAACGGAGGGATGCTTTTGGGTCGAGGATGCGCCAACGGAGGTGGGTGGTTGGGGTGATTTCGGGCCAACAGCGGAGAATGCCTGTGGTAAAAGAGGGCTAGGGTTACGCGAATTGAGAAACGGAGGACGGCCAACGGCAGCGGGCGAATGACGAGTTGTTAAATTGTCGTAAAAATTAGAGTGATGTTTGTCAATTAAATAATTATGCTTATATTTGCTATTTGATAAATAGTAGGCAATTAAGCCGAAACAATTTGTAAAACGACTTATAATCAATATATTATGAAGCGGACATTATTATCACTACTATCAATTCTGATTCTTTCGACAACGGTCAAGGCACAAGAGGAAGTGCTGGTTGCAAACGGAACGGCAACCAACCAATATGTACCCGTATATGGGTACATGTGCGATAATTATATACGCTGCCAAATCATATATCCCGCCGACATGCTTGAAGACATGGGAGGTCAGGCGATTATCACATCGTTGAAATGGTTTTTAAGCTCACCCGCTTCGTCGACGATACAAGACAGATTCCAAATCAAACTCGGAGAGACGAGCCAAACCTCATTCCAAAGTACAAGTTGGTTAAACTCAAGTAGTTTCACTACAGTTTATACGGGCACATTGAATCTAACCTCGTCCATCTGCGAAGTAATATTCAGCAATTCGTACACATACGAAGGGGGCAATCTGGTAGTGGAGATTGACGGATTGGAAGACTTGAACTTCTCATCGACGATATACTACGGAGTGGAGAGTACGGGGGGCAGCCTGTCTGGATATAGTTACAACTCATGGGAATCAGCGAGTGGAACTGTCAGAAACTTCATTCCCAAAACAGAATTCACGGCGGAAGTGGGAGAAATAACGTGCCGCAAACCAGAGAACCTGACCGTGTTCACATTGTCGCGCACAGGAGCCTCGATAGGATGGGACGCACCGGCTACGACGAACCCCGGCTCATATTATTTCGAGTATAGACTTGCCGGCAGCAACAACTGGATAGGTGAAACAACAAGAGACCCATACATCTTCCTGACGGGACTATCGCAGGAATCACAATACGACGTGCGCGTCAGGTCGATATGTGGCGTGGGTGACACATCGAGTGCGACACGGACCTCGTTCTCCACTCCCGGATGCAATGTAGAGTTGTCCGGCGGAAACACTACGAGTTCTTATGTGCCGTTTTATGGCTACTACAGTTATGGATATTCCCAGATGCTGTACTCGGCATCCGTACTAAGCCCAATGGACACAATTTGGGGCGTGAAGTTTTATCTGACTTCCGCCAATTCAACAACCTACACCTTTGACCTCTACATAGCCAATACAACAACATCATCGGTAAGCCTAAGTTCGTATGTGGCATCGTCGCAGCTTACCAGGGTTGTTCAGAACCGCCAGATAAGCTTCACGCAGGGCTGGAACTACATAGAATTCACAACTCCGTTTATCTACGACGGATCAAGCAACATTGTGGTAGCATTTGACAACAACACGGGTTCATACTCATCCGGAATATCATTTGCACACTATAGCGGCGCAGGATGCAACAGCTGTTATTGGTATCAGGACGGAGGCGATATATATCCATCCAGCCCCTCCGCCCTATCAAGCAACACCATGTCGACCGTACCCGCCATACAGTTCGTAATCTCCTGTTCGCAGGACAACTGCCAGGCACCGCTACTGCTGGTCAACGAGGTGGAGTCGCACTCAGTAATGCTTCGCTGGCAACCGATGGGCACAGCATCGTCGTGGAAAGTGGAATACAAAGAGGGCGTCACGGGCAACTGGGTTACAGCCAACGCCAATGTCACCCAAAACGAATATGAACTCAGCGGCCTTAATGCTGGTGTAACTTACCAGTTCAGAGTTTCCTCGAACTGTAGCAGTACATACAACAGCTCGACTGTCTCGGCATTCACAAAGTGTGACTTGTTCGATGTGACGTATCGCGAAGACTTCTCGTCCGGCAGTATCAATCCATGCTGGGCCGTGTCGCAGGCATCGATGAACTACCCCACAGTAGTTTCAGGAGTGCTATACACAGGTCCGGACGATAACGCATGGGTAATACTACCTGAATTCAGCGAAGAAGTGACAAATCTCATGCTAACGCTGACGGCAGAGCATTCCGCCACGACAGGAACGCTGACCATAGGCATCACTGACGGACTGAGCATAAACACATTCGAGGAGGTTGAAACGTTTGAATACACAACGGACGTGACAGAAATCGAGTCGTATCTTGACGTTTATACCGGAAGCGGAACCAACATAGCTCTAAAATTCAACAGCGGCAACACAAACATAGACAACATTGTGGTCTCTCGGGCACCGAGTTGCCGCAGACCCAACCACATAAGAGTTGTAGAGGCCGACGCATCGACAGCAACACTAACATGGGACGCTGGAGCCAACACAACAGGAGCCATAGTAAAATACCGGCGGACGGGTGCAAGATGGAACACCGTAGAAGCAACTGGTACCACGGTGACTCTTACTGATTTGGTTGCAAACAAACAATATGAAGTCATAGTGAAAGCGATATGCGACAACGGAAGCTACAGTGATGAGAGCGAAACGTTCACATTCCGCACGGGATGCGCCGACGGCAGCACTCCAGTTACCGAAAGATATCCATTTATAGAGGATTTCGAAAATGGTATATATTGCTGGCAGCAGGAGTTCGAGGCGGAAAACCTCGAATGGGTCACACAAAAGGGTGACGGTGAAACCAATGCCGGCGCACATGGTATAGACACAGCATATCTGGGACGCTACAATGCGGTGCTGTACAACTTGCTTGTATATACATCCGGCCCGAAAACAAGACTTATAAGCCCTGTTATAAATACCGAAAGTCTGGAAGAACCCTGGTTGAGATATGCCTACGGTCTTACCAAATATACCGACAGGCAGACCGGCCAACAGTTCTTCGACGAAATGAGCGTGTATTACAGAACAACCGCCACGGGTCCATGGGTGCAACTGAAGAACTATACTTCCGCCACCACCGGCTGGATTCTTGACTCTGTGGCTTTGCCCGCGACAAGCAGCACCTTCCAGATTTCCTTCCTCGGATACTTCAAGAAGGGTAACGGAGTGGCTCTGGACGACGTTAGAGTTTACACCAGAGGTCACGATTCAAGAGTGGATGACAATCCTCCTGTGACCGGCATAGATGAATTGGATGCCGAAGAATCGTGGAGTTTCAGAATTTTCCCGAACCCTGCTAGCGGAAGTTCTATGATTAGCCTTACTGGAGTGACAGGCAAGGTGAACATCGCTGTGATGGATATGAGCGGAAGAATGGTGAGAACCGAGAGCATGGAGTGCTATGAAGGCTGCGAGCACAGACTTGAGCTGCAAGGGTTGGCACAAGGAGCCTACTTTGTGAGGGTGACGGGAGACCAGGTGAACAGCGTGAAGAAACTTATAGTGAAGTAAGCAACCATCACGGCCCGAGCCGCCATATTTGAGCGACTATTCCGTTCGAAAACGACTGGCAAACCCGGCCGACATATTGTTGTGGTGAGGAATAAACGTTCCCTGCCGCCAACAGAGCTTACAAACAATCACATACTGAGACCATGCATAACATAGGCAATAAGTATTCAGTATTAATCGTGCTGACTACATTATTGCCTATCTGCTTATTGTCGAATATCCGTGCCCAAACGGTACAGGACAAGGTGATATGCCGACAAAAGAGCAATCTGCTTGCACATTCGATAGACACCACAGATTCCAGTTATGCAAGAATAGCCATAGCAACCGAGCGGGAGAGAACATCGGTAGTGAATGTACCTATGATGTACTATGCTGCGGCGGATTCTATAATTATACGAGTAAGGAAGTCGATAGATGGTTACGACAACGGGAACATGAGGGTGGAGTATTGTTATATTGTTGGGCCTCATCATCTAGCGCTGCACATGGATCCGATGTCGTTCTCGCTGAAATGCCTCGCTAACGATAATTTATTTTACGACATCGCATTATATTTCAAGTCTCGCGACTGGTATAATTTCGTAGACGACGGCCAACAACCGGAGCATTATAGCGACAATGGAGCAAACGATATCATGAACGAGGCTTTGCGGCTGACTGATTCGCTAATTGTAAACGGAGCATTTCCGCATCAGTACAACAGCGTAACCATAGTCCCAGACACGAACAAGACGATAGAAGTGGGTCTATATGATATATTTGAGAATTGCATAATCGACAAAAGCAACCTAAAGTTGAAATACAGTACTGATTCGTCGGAATACGACAAGCACTATTTGGCAATAAGCATCAACTGGTATGACGATGATTATTTAAAGTACTATGGAAGCGACTATGTGAATGTATGGCTGTACTATTCCGTATTGGAGCCCTATTACTGCGTACCATCTTATAGACGATACCTATGGGCGGTCATGTATTTTGTGAAAGATGGCAAAATCACAAATTACATATTAAGAGAAGGGGCAGAGTGAACCTCGCACGATAATACACGGTCAGTGGAATAAAACAAATCCCCACAGGAAATCATCCTATGGGGATTTTTACATCAACTGGGTACAATCACTTATTGACATCAAGTTTGTACCAGTTGCCTTGGTTGTCAACTATATCGTCGGGAGGTTGAAGATACAGTGCGCCACGTTTGAAAGAGACGGCATAGAACTGCTTGTCGGTGTTTCCGTATCGGTGGACGCAGGCTTTCCCAGGCTTGTCGATGGCACAATGGCCTGTTGCAACTACCGTTCCAACATTCACCTGCTCAGTGACAACCACATACGGAGTATCGGGCAAATTGGACTTCATCTTCAGCAACGAATCCAAAGCCGAATCCATATCGTCGCCTATCCGTTGCTGGAACCAAAACTTCCCTCTATCGCATCTGTAGAATACGATTTCGGAGTCCTTGATGTTCTTGCTATCGCGGCCTGCACACGATATCAGCGTGACGAAGCAGAGAAGCATTAGCAGCCGCCGCATGGCTTAGCGTATTTTCACGGCGGTGCCGTAAACCAGCACTTCGGCCGCCTGAGCCATGATTGCAGAGGTGGCAAAACGTACACCTATCACGGCGTCGGCACCCAGTTGCTGAGCCTGATCTATCATGCGCTGCGTTGCCTGTTTGCGTGCTTTTTCCATCATACCAGTGTAGCTTTTCAGCTCGCCACCGACGATGGTTTTAAGAGACTGCCCGAAGTCGGCCACAAAGTTTTTTGATTGAATGGTGCTGCCGCACACTACACCCAGGGCCTCGTAATTTACGCCCGGAATGGTTTCGATTGAATAGAGTTTCATTTTATTATTTTTTTTGTGAAATGTGAATTAACAATAGTAACTGTTTAGCTGACGCTCAGTTTGCGGTAAATCCAGATTGCATAGGGTAGCGAAAGCAGGAAAGTGCAGATGTCGGCCACGGCTTGCGCCATCTCGACACCGTGGATGCCCCAAAATCGAGGCAGGATGAATATGGCTGGAAGGAAGAAAATACCCTGCCTACCGATGCTGAGAAGTGTGGATTTGAACGTCATGCGGATGTTCTGAAAGAGCATGTTGGTGGCAGTGGCGAGTCCCATAAGCGGGAAGGCGACACACTGCCATCTGAGCGCCCTGGCACCGATTTCGACCAACATGGGGTCTTCGTCGCGGAAAAGCCGTATAATGGCAGGTGCGAACAGCAACCCCAGGGCCGAAACGAAGCATAGTATCACGGTTGTAACCTGTATTGCAAAGATATAAGAATCGCGCACACGCCGGTATTTCCCTGCGCCATAGTTGAATCCAGCAACGGGTTGGAATCCCTGGTCGAAGCCGAGCACTATGGAGAAGGCGAACATCATGGTTCGTGTCACGATGGCGAAGGCACCCACACTGGAGGCTTCGCAGCCAGGTGCCGCATAACGCGAGGCGGCGTAGTTCAAAGTGAGCGCGGCGAAGAAGTTGAAAAACTGCCGCCCCAATGAGGGCAAACCGCCGTGCAGAATCTCGTTGTAACAACTCAGCGTGGGGCGAAAGTTGCGCGGAAGTATATGCACACTATCGGCACGTGTGGTGCCCCACAGCAGGATGCACCAGCTCACAAACTGGCTCACAGCCGTCGCCGCCGACGCACCGCCGATTCCCCAACCAAAGCCGAAGATGAAAAGCGGGTCGAGCAGCATGTTAAGCACCGCACCGCTGGCGATGCCCGTCATCGCAAAGCGAGCGTTACCCTGCAGTCGCAGTTGGTTGTTGAGCGTCAACGCCGACATCATGAACGGCGTGGCAATGACGATAAAGCGCAGGTAGTTGCAAGTTTCGGTCACCACAGCGTCGGGCGAACCGAGCAGCACCGCTATCGGCTCAAGGAATATCAGACAAGGTATTGCCGCCACCAAGCCGACGAGAAACGACGTGCCGAAGCCCACTGCGGCCATCTGCCCGGCGGTGTCGTACCGCTTGGCGCCGAGGGCCCGTGAAATGAAATTGCCCGAACCGTGTCCGAAGAAGAAGCCCATGGCCTGGATGAAGGTCATGTAGGCAAAGGCGATGCCTATGCCAGCGGTGGCCTCGGTGGAGATGTGCCCAACAAAGGCGGCATCGACGACATTATAGAGTGCCGTGACCATCATGCTCACGATGGTGGGCAGAGCCAAGCGGACCACCAGCCGTCTAACCGGCGTCTCTGTCATGTATCGGTATTTGTCGTCGAGGGACAAGGCTGATTAAATGATGATATGTTGATAGGTTTGAATGTTTAAAAGGTAAGTGTCCACTAACCACTGACTACTGACCGCCCTTTTTCTTCCTTATTATCGAGGTGGTTCCCTGCGAGTTGAGAAGAGTTGCTGTGGTTTTGAGCGAACGTCCGCTACGAGTGAAAACAATCTCCACCTGGTCGCCGGGAGCGCAACGTCCCAGCTCTTCGGTCAACTCGGCGAAGGTATTGACTTCCACCCCTTTGACGGTGCGAATCACGTCGCCCGACTTAATGCCCGCTTTGGCGGCCGCACAGCCAGGGAGGACATTCGCCACGTAAAGGCCTTTAAGTTCGCTTACGCCCGTCTGTCTAGCCACATCGTTTGTCACCTCCACCACGTTGACCCCCAGGTAGGCACGCTGCACATGGCCATATTCCATCAAATCCTTCGCCACCTTCTTGACCAGATTGGAGGGAATGGCGAAACTGTATCCCGTGTAATAGCCGTCACCCGAAGCGATAGCGGTGACTATGCCGATAAGCTGACCAGAGGCGTTAACCAACGCACCGCCCGAGTTGCCGGGGTTGACAGCGGCGTCGGTTTGGATGAACGACTCAATCGGGCTCTCTTGTCCACCGGGGTTGGCTATGATATTCATATTGCGTGCTTTGGCGCTGATGATGCCAGCCGTGACGGTGGATGTGAGGTTGAACGGGTTACCGATAGCCAGTACCGGCTCTCCGATACGTGCCAAATCGCTGTTGCCGTATGGAATATATGTCAAATCCTTATCCTCTATCTTAATGACAGCCAAATCGGTAGCGGGGTCGGTGCCAACAAGTCGGGCTTCAACCACACGCTTGTTGTTGAGGTTAACGGTTATGCGCTCGGCATCCTGCACCACGTGGTTGTTGGTGACTATATATCCGTCAGCGCTTACGATAACTCCCGAGCCGTAAGCCTCGTACTTCTGCCGCTGCACACCTCGGTCGATAATCATGCCGAAGAAGGTCTGGTAGAGAGGCGTGACCTTGGTCATCTCGGTGCGGATGTGCACCACCGCGTCTATGGTGGCGGCGGCCACATCTGAAAAATCGACATACTCAACTGGCGCAGCCTTGGCTTCAACCACAGTTTCAACAGCTTGCGGTTGCGCATTGTCGTGTGCGCCAGCACCGCATCCCGCAAACACAAGCGCTATAAGAATCAGTTTTTTCATAACTCGATAATTTATTTGATTATCGCAAGGGAGTCTCTACTCCCCTACCCTATCAATTAACGGAAACCGCGGGCGTTTATTATACAATGCAAAGCCATACGAGGTCACCGTAAGAATCTTTCCTATACATACAAAAAAAGTGCCTCATTATCCATTAGGCACTTTTTTTTCAATATACTCATTCATGAATTGTGATAATCATATTTAATCTTAGTGTCTCCAATTGTATTCTATACCTAGCTCTTTCAAAACCAAATAATTCCAATCTTTCGTATAAAAACTTGGTGTTAGTTGGGCTTTTGTCAATTCTTCCTCCAAAGTGCTGCTCGGCGGACAACCAACTGTTCCATATACACTTTGATAGAAACTCATACATCGGCCATTCACCAAAGGTTGTTGCCAATCCTGTTCTTTGTCCAACTTAAAGAATACTGTACCGAGACGTATAAAATTCGAGCACTCGGACATGGGTATGCAGTGGTTATCAAGCATCAGTACATATCGACCCGGGAAAGCGGCAACTGGCAGAATATACTCCGAGCCGTGAAAGTTCGCCTTCACAATATCGCCCGTGTAAATACAGTCGCCTCGTTCGTCCTTGAAAGGAGTGCACACTCCTGCGAAATGCACCCTTCGCACATATCCTTGGTTAAAACATTGGTCGTGAAACTCGTCGAGCAGGATATGCCCTTCGTGCCGTTCTTTCCATTTCTCTTCTTTACTGAAAACATAGAACTCATACGGGCTGTGGAAAAAGAAGCTGTTCATAAGACCCGTATACCTGAATTTCCCATCTTCTTCAGTGTAACGGATTGTGATGCGTGGAACACTGTTGTGTAATCCAGCGCCAATCTCATACCTATATTTTTGGCTTAATTCCAAAAGCATCTGTTCATCCACGGCTTCTGGCCCATCGGGCGAAACCCTTTTCTCCCCATAGTGCATTTCCTCCAGCACCCACCACCAATCCCACGAGAACACAGCATTCTTCACATTGTATAGGCCGTCAAAAAGCGGAGCCACTTGTTTATCGCTGAAACCAGCAACACCGCAACCCAAGCGGGTTATGAGAAACCTTTTCATGGGATGTGATTTCACATATTCCACAAACTCGTCTGCGTATGGTTTAATCTCCTCTACTCTGCGGAATGTGGTAGGAATGGCATAGCATTGCCCCTGAGGCCCCGCACCGTTACCCCATTGAGCACCGAAGTTCTCCATTGCCGTCCGTGCCGCTCCCCCGCGGTGGTGTCCGTCCGGATTACTTCCAAACACAAACACCTCGCACAGCGACAACCTCTCAATAGGTGTACCAGACAATACGCGTCCGCTATAATTCTCACAGTTATTCGATTTGTTTTCAATTTCTTTCATAACATTCTTGTTTTTTTTATAATGTCTTTGTTCGTGGCAAAAATACAGCACAGGTGTGCCACATCCTGACATATATAAAAATCAAAGATGTTCTATTATGGCTTGGGCGATGGTTTCGAGGTCGGGGTTGGCGGCGTCAAAGGTCAGATGTGCCTTGCTGTAGAACGGCTGACGCTGTTGCAGTTGGGCATGTATGCGCTCACTTCGCTGTTCGGGCGACATATCGGCAAGTATGGGGCGCGGCTTGCGCGAGACGGCTATGCGTTTCATGATTCCCTCCTCGTCGAGACGCAGGTATATGGTCAAACCGTGGTCAAGCATCCACTGCATATTGTCGTTGAAACAGGGCGTGCCGCCTCCTGTGGAGACTATTGTGATTGCACGATTGTTCGATTGTTCGATTGCATTAGCGTCTGCCGACGGCTGTCCATCAACCACAAGCTGCTTAAGCACAGCGGATTCGAGCGAGCGGAACATCGGCTCTCCATAGCGGCGGAAACAGTCGGCAATGGTAAGATGGTAGCGTTCCTCGACGGCTTGGTCGGTGTCAATCCATTCGACCTTCCCATCAAATCGATCTTTCAGATAGTCAGCCAGCAAACGCGCAGTCGTCGATTTGCCGCTGTACATGTATCCGACAAGGAACACCATGAGCACTTTGACCTCTGAATCGCTATTCTTCACTACCGATATACTATATATTTGGTTTCCGTGAGGTTACCGACGGCATCGGCAACTTTTACCGCGAGAGTGTTCTGCCCTTTCTTGAGCAACTTGGAGTCGATTATCAGCGCGGCGACCTTGGGGTCGTATTCGGCAAGCACCCAGCGTCCACCGATGAAGCAGTTGTAGGTGGCGATACCCGAGAAATCGTCGGTAATCTTCAGCCGCAACTCCTTCTTGGTGATTGTGGCGCCGTCTTTGAAATTGGACGGACTCACCGCGGGCGGCACGGTGTCTGCGGCCACGGTAAACGAGCCGAAATATTTCACATCTGCCTTGAGCACACCGTTTTCAATACGGGTTTCGACGGCAGACGACTTCTTGCCCGCCACGCTGCAGATTAGCAGTTTGGAGCGGTTGACCTTCACCCCGCGCGGCATCGGCAGCTCTATGGTGTACGCGCTGTTGGGCGGGTAGTTGTAGTTGCGCGGATAGATGCTATAGACGTTGCCGTAGAAGCCGGCCTTGCGCTGCAGGATGCGGAACGCCAGCTCGTCGTCGGCATACAGGGTGTACGGTTTCATCGTCAGGCGGAAGCCCGCGGTGTCGATAACCTTTGGTTTCGAATAGCGAACTCTGAATTTCGGATTTACGGGCGAGCTTTGACCACCATTACCGCCAGTAAGGCTGGCACCCGACTGCCGACCACCAGCCGCCGAGCGCACCTTCAGCGTCTGCTTCGCCACATTGCCCTTATAGTCATAGACGCGGAACTCCATCTTATGCAACGCGTTGTCGTTGAAACAGATGTACCCGCTGTCGCGCACCGCCGTCACCTTTGGATATCGGATGCCCGGCAGCTGACGCGTTATGACGTAATACTCCTTCGTTTTCTGGTATTGCTGATAGTCAATCTGCGCGTTTATGGCGCGGGTTTCCTCATATATATACGACGGGACGCTGTAGATGGCGAAAAGGTCGCCGTCAACATATATCTCGATGCGTTCCACCCCGTTTTTACGCTGCCCTTTCTCCGACATATCGTAAGCATATATTCCGGCATAGAAACGTCCCGAAACGCTGACCGAGTCGGCGGTCATCGCCACATATCGCTTGCCCACCTTGCGCGACGAGGTCTGAATCCACTCCTTCTGCGCGCCGTCGATAAGCGTCCCCTTGTCGGCCGGATAAAGCTTCACGTTTACGATGGTTGGAGCAACCGGGTCGCTATACTCCATCCCGAAATAGAACGGGTTAATGGGTTGGTCGTTGTCGGCAAAACGCACCTCATAGTGCAGATGCGGCCCGCCCGAGGAGCCCGTGTTGCCCGCGTAGCCAATAAGCTGACCTTTCTCAACCTTTATGGAATCCTGCGGCAAATCCACATCGAAAGCAAAAATCCGATGCGAATACTGGTAGTCGTGAACAAATTTCGCAAGTTCTCCCGCGTACCCGTCGAGGTGCATATACACCGTGCGCAAGCCGTTGGGATGGGTGATGTATATATGTTTGCCTCCGCCCCAGGGCGACACCTTGATGCGCGACACATACCCTTCTGCGGCGGCATATACCGGCTCGCCCACCTCTCCGCCCACTCGCAGGTCAACCCCGCCGTGAAAGTGGTTGGCGCGTATCTCTCCGAAGGTGGCCGAAAGCGACATCGGAATCTTCATCGGCGGCACAAAATAGTCCTTGGGCAACGAGGCGGCGTCCACCGGATGTTGCTGCACCAGCGGCTCCTGCGCGGGCATCTCCACTTGCCGCACGGTGTCCGCCACCGGCGTTTCGGCATCAACCGAATGGCACCCCGCAAAAGGCACAAACGAAAGAAGTATGAGTATCTTGAGGTTCAAAGGAAAAAATGTGTTGAAACGTTGATATGTTGATATGTTTGAATGTTTCAAAGTCAACCGACCACTAACCACCGACCACTAACCCCCACACGCCCCCATCAGCTCGCGTGCCGTTTGCAGCGCCGCTTCTGTCGGCGGGTCGGACGAAAGCATCACCGCCACCTCGTGCACACGCTCGTCTGTCGTGAGCGGCCTTATGTGCGACTCCGTCCGCTCGCCAGTTCCATCCCCGTCCGGGCACGAACCCGCCGGCTGCCGTCCGCTAACCTTATACACCTTCAGCTGGGCGGCGGCGGTGGCGGCTATCTGCGGCAGGTGGGTTATGGCTATCACCTGCATGTGCGTCGCCATCGAACGCAGTATCGCGCCGACCTGCACCGCAATGTCGCCCGACACTCCCGTGTCTATCTCGTCGAATATGATGGTGGGCAGCAACGTCGCCTGCGAGATGAGCGACTTTATGGCAAGCATCAGGCGCGACAGCTCGCCGCCCGACGCCACCTTCCCTATCTCGCGCGGTTCCGACCCTTTGTTGGCGCTGAAAAAGAAAGTCACCGCGTCGCCTCCCGTGGGGCCGAACTCCTTGGCCGGCGCGATGCGCACCTCCAACCGCGCATCCTTCATGCCGAGCGATGCGAGCGTGGGCAGTATCTGCTTCTCCACAAACGTGGCCGACTTGCGGCGTATGGCGGTCAGCTTCTCCGCCACCTGCTGCAACTTCGAGTAGGCCTTATCCACAGCCTCCATCGCGGCGTTTATGCGCTCGTCCATGTTGTCGGCCGCCTGTATTGCATCGTCCAGCCGCCGTTCTATCTGCAACAGCTCCGCTATCGAGTTCACGCTGTGTTTCTTCTGCAGGCGGTATATGGTGTCCAGCCGTTCGTTCACATAATCCTGACGCTCAGGCGAATACACCAGGTCGTTGTCTATTGTCTCTATGCTGCCCATTATGTCGCGCAGCTCTATGATGCTCGAATCCAAGCGGCTGAAAAGCTCCTCCAAATCGGGATGGAACGACACCACCTTCGACAGCTGCGACTTGGCCGTCAGCAGAGCCGTCACCGCCGAGTTGTCGTCCGAAGCGCAACTCTGCGTTATCGACGACAGCGTCTGCTTTATCACCTCCGTGTGTTCCAGCAGTTCCGACTCCTGCTCCAGTTCCTCCTGCTCGCCGTCGTTCAGCGCCGCCTTATGCAACTCGTCAAACAAAAATCGGTTGTAGTCGAGGTCGCGCTTTCCCTGCGCGTCGGCGGCCATAAGCGCCTCAAGCTCACGCTTCAAAGCCATATATCCGCCATAGGCTTCGCCATATTGTTTACGTGCGTCAGCGCCGCCGTTGAAGCTGTCCAGCAGCTCCGTCTGGAATCCCGACTCGCCGAGGGTCAGCGTCTCGTGCTGCGAATGTATGTCTATCAGCCTTGTAGCCACCTCCTTCATCACCGGAAGCGTCACCGGCGTGTCGTTGACAAAAGCGCGCGACTTGGCGCTGGGCAGTATCTCGCGGCGCAATATGAGCGTGGCGTCGTAGTCGAGGTCCTGCTCGGCAAAGAGCCGTTCCATTCCCAGCCCTTCGATGTTGAAGCGGGCTTCGACTATGCACTTCTTCGTGCTGTCATACAGAGCGCCCGTGTCCGCCCTCTGGCCGAGCACCAACCCGAGCGCGCCCAGCAGTATCGACTTTCCCGCACCCGTCTCGCCCGTTATAGCCGTGAAGCCATCGCCGAAAGCGATGTCCGACTCGCGGATAAGTGCATAGTTTTCAATATGTAAAGATTCTATCAAGTGAAGTTAGTTTTGTTGATTGTTACGCTGTTGAATTGCCGATAAGTGTTTTTTCCGTCTTATTTTATTTTATCGAAAAACATTAATAATAAACGCTAAATCCGCCGAATTATTACAGGCCTCCGCCAAGAAAAGAGCACCGCCGCCCAGCCGCATCCTCACCGCAAAACCACACACCCCGCGACACCCCATCCTCTAACCCACCCCCAGGTCAAATAAACAACCCATCCACCCCGAAACCACCACCCGCATATTTAACAATCACCCTCAAACCCATCGCCCTCACAGATTATCTTGAAACCAAGCCACTTAACCGAAATCACCCGAATCCCGACTCATGATTTTTAGTCGAAATTTCATACTGGGAGCGAGGTGGGCGTTGGTAGGGAGCGAGGTGATAGGCACCCCTGTTAACAATTCAGGATTAACAACTTAGCATCAACCGCCAATTTTTCAACGCTGAGTTCCAAGCAATTACCAAAACCGTCCGAGAGGATTGCAAATGCAAAAATACAGCATCAAGATTGCGGTTTACGAATAGTTCCGAATGTTTATTATCAACAACCCACCGAAAACACTCATCTGATGAAGATTACACCCATAAACCAACCAAC
>JAFZTV010000045.1 GCA_017618625.1 Bacteroidales bacterium
ACGAGGCATGGGGCGAGAAGAAGAACTACGGCAAGGTGAGCATGGGCACGCTGCGTACCACTTACGTCATCGACGAGGAAGGGGTAATAGTGGATGCGATAGGCAAAGTCGATACCAAGAACCACACTGTGCAAATATTGTAAAACGCCGTTATATATGAAACAGTTAGCTTATGCACTTCTGGCCCTTTGCCTTATTGTGGCAACGCCGGCCTGCCGCCGTTCGGTCAGCACCCAGACGACCCCTGCCGCCGCGAGCGAGACGCAGCAGGAGGTGTCGCTTGAGTCCGCCGACTTTGTAAACATATCGGACGTGGTGCCCGACGCGCTGCTTGAAATACGCTACTACAGCGCTTATAATTTTGTGGGCGCCCGTGTGGATGGGTATGAGCAGGCGAACGCCCTTATGACGCGGCAGTCGGCTGACAGCCTCCGAGCTGTTGCAGACGAACTTCGCTCACAAGGCTATGCAATAAAGGTTTACGATGCCTACCGTCCGCAGATGGCTGTTGACCACTTTGTGCGCTGGGGTGAGGACATTGCCGACACCGCCATGCGTCACGTATTTTATCCGAATGTTGACAAAAGCCGCCTCTTCGAGTTGGAATACATAGCGCGCAAGAGCAGCCACACACGCGGATCCACAGTTGACCTGACCCTCTTTGACATAGCTACGGGCAAGGAGCTGGACATGGGCGGCCCCTTCGACTGGTTTGGCCGCGAAAGCCATCCCGACTGCGGTGGGCGTTATGTCGATGCGGTGAATATTGAGTATATACCCAACGACACCATCTCTGCCGAGCAGTTTGGCAACCGCATGATACTACGCAACGCCATGCTGCGCCACGGATTCAAGCCCTACGAGTGCGAATGGTGGCATTTCACGCTGAAGAACGAGCCCTATCCCGACACCTATTTCAACTTTCCTGTGAGAGAATTGTAGCTATGGCCTCGTCGTAACGTCGCAAGGTCGTCGCCTTCATGACGGCCTTGTGTTGTTTGTGACCGATGGCGATGTATTCCCAGAAGGCGTGCAGCCGAGAAAGTATCTGGCTCTCGCCGCAGAGTTTCTGTGTTGCATGGCGATAGACCTCGTCGTGCATCAGTCGGAGCACGTCGCCCAGATTGCCGCCGCCGAGCATCCAGGGCCGGGCAAGCAGCCCACGGCCAATCATCACCCCTTTGATTTTGCCGCCTCGCAGCCGCCAGCGCTCTAGGTCGTCGGTGCCGGAGATGTCTCCGTTATAGACGATTGCGTGCCGGCATGCGGCACACAGCTGCTCAAAGGCCTCCATATCGACATTGCCTTTGTACATCTGCCGCCCTAGTCTGGGATGAAGCACGATGTGCGTCAGCGATAGGTCGTTAAGGATGCGTATGGCCTCCAGCCCCTCGTCGGCTGATTCCTGTCCGAGGCGCATCTTGACCGAGAACGACACCTCTGGACGCTTTTCCATCTCGCGCGCTATGTGCTCCAGCTCCGCCGGATGTTGAAGCAGGCCGCAGCCTCGCCCGCTCTTGCTCTGCATGGGGAAAGGACAGCCGAGGTTGAGGTCTATGCGGTTCCATCCCGACCCCTGGACGGCGTCACACAGCCGTGCAAATTCATCGCGGTCCTTGGCAATCACCTGTGGGACTGTCGGCACACCCATGCACTCGTCAGCAGCTATGTCACGCAGGTCTTTACGACGCGGCGCGCCAGCCTCCAGGCGAATGAAAGGAGTGTAGTATTCGGTCACGCCGCCGGCATGGACGCAGTGAGCCCGCCGATAGACGGAATCGGTGTATCCCTGCAACGGTGCGAATGCTATGTAGAATTCATCCATGGAAGACTCGCTTCATCCTACTTTTTAACGCCTTTGGCGCTTGGTTTATTGTGTTTTGTCCTATGCGGATGCACAATAAAAGAGGCTCGGGAGCGTTAGTGATAAAACTATTAATCGTATGACGTTAGAAGAAGCCATCAAAGCGCGCCACTCGGTGCGTCAATACAAAAACCAGTCCATAGACAAAACCACTATCGCCTTGCTGCAGGCCGCCGTTGACGACGCCAACCGTTCGGCCTCGCTGCACATGCAGCTGGTCATAGACGAGCCGGAAGCTTTCGCTGGCGGCCTAGCCAAGTATGGCAAATTCAGCGGTGTGAGCAATTATATCGCCCTTGTGTGCCGCCACGGCGACGACGAGCAGCTGGGCTACTATGGCGAGCGTATCGTGCTTCTGGCTCAATCTCTCGGACTCAACAGTTGCTGGGTGGGACTCACTTTCCGCAAACAGCCGGGACGTTACACGGTCTCGTCGGGCGAGGTGATGCGCGGAGTCATAGCCCTAGGATATGGCGCCACGCAAGGGGTGCAGCACCCGATGAAGCCTGTGGCTCAGTTCTGCAAGGTGAACGGCGATATGCCCGACTGGTTCCGCAAAGGTATGGAGGCCGCGCTGCTGGCTCCGACTGCCATGAATATGCAGCGCTTTGAGTTTGAACTATTGGCGGACGGACGCACTGTCGCCGCTCGCACGCGATTCGCCCTCATCTCCAGCTATCTCAAGATGGATTTAGGTATCGCGAAGTGCCATTTCGAGATTGCCGCCGGCAGCGAGAATTTCGAGTGGCAGAAATAGTCCTATGGACAGGGAACGCGAGATATATAAAGTTACCTTGGTGGGCAGCATCGTCAACGTGCTGCTCACTGTCTTTAAGTTCGTGGCCGGCATACTGGGCCGCAGCGCGGCGATGACCGCCGATGCAGCACATTCACTCTCCGACCTGCTCACCGACGCAGTGGTCATTATCTTCGTCCGCATCAGTTCGAAACCCGAGGACTGTGGGCACGACTACGGCCACGGCAAATACGAGACCCTCGCCACCACCATAATAGGCTTTCTGCTGGCTGCGGTGGCCGTCGGCATAGGTTATCACGCGGTGGCCGCCATCATCGTCTGTCTGCACGGAGGTTCGCTTCAGGCACCAGCCATGTTGGCATTTTGGGCAGCTGTTGTATCGGTGGTGTTGAAAGAGCTGGTCTATCAATACACTGTGCGTTGTGCCCGCCGACTCGACTCACCGGTTGTCAAGGCCAACGCCTGGCACCATCGCAGCGACGCCCTATCCTCGTTGGGCACCCTTGCGGGCATTGGCGGAGCCATAATGCTGGGCAACCGATGGATCATTCTCGACCCGCTTGCTTCGCTGGTCGTCACCTTCTTCATCCTGAGGGTTGCCTATAAACTGTTGAAGCAGGGTTTCAGCGAGTTGCTCGAAGCCTCGCTGCCCGAGGATGTAGAGCAGGAGATTCTCGACATCGTCACCTCTTTTTCGGACGTGTCCGACCCGCACCACCTGCGCACACGCCGCATAGGCAGCCGTTACGCCATAGAATTGCATTTACGCATGGACGGCTCGTTGCCGCTCACCGTGTCACATGAGCGTACTCGCGAAATAGAGGCCGCTTTGAAGTCCCGTTTCGGCGACTCGACGCATATCAACCTTCACGTCGAGCCCATCAAGTAAAAAGGGTTGCCGTCAGGCGAAGAGTTTGCGGAAGGCGTCTTCGATGACGGCGAGTTCCACAATCTCTATCGGGTATTTCTTTTTGTCGAGGCCTTTGGTGTTGTAGCGCGATACGAATATCTTCTCGAATCCGAGACGGCTGGCTTCGGCTATGCGCTGTTCAACACGTGTCACAGGGCGTATCTCGCCGTTGAGCCCCATCTCTGCAGCCATACATACGGTGGGCGGAATGGGGATATCCACATTGCTTGACAATATCGAGCAGGCCACCGCCAGATCGATGGCGGGGTCGCTCACACGGAGTCCGCCGGCGATGTTCAGAAAGACATCCTTGGCGCCGAGCTTGAAGCCGCATCGTTTCTCCAATACGGCGAGCAGCATGCTGAGGCGGCGGAAGTCAAAGCCGTTGGCGTTACGCTGGGGAGTTCCGTAGACGGCGGAGGAAACCAGCGACTGCACCTCGATGAATATCGGTCGCGCTCCTTCCAGCGTGGCCGACACCGCCGAGCCGCTCAACGTCTCGTCGCGCTGCGAAAGAAGGATTTCGGAGGGGTTGGGCACTTCGCGCAGGCCGCTGTTAAGCATCTCGAAGATGCCGAGCTCGGCTGTCGAACCGAAACGGTTTTTCAAGGCTCGCAGGATGCGGAAGCCGTAGTTGCGGTCGCCTTCGAACTGAAGCACGGCATCCACTATGTGCTCCATAACCTTCGGCCCCGCAAGTGTGCCGTCTTTAGTAATATGACCTATCAGCAAGACAGGTACTCCCGTCTGCTTGGCATAGTGTTGGAAGAGGGTGGTGCACTCTCTGATTTGCGAGATGCTGCCGGCGGACGAGTCAATCTCTTCGGACGAGATGGTTTGGATGGAGTCGATGATGAGCAGTTCGGGTTTCACGGCCTCGATATGTTCAAAGATGCGCTGAGTGCCGGTCTCGGATACCACATACATCTCGCCTTGGGGTTTCCCAATGCGGTCGGCGCGCATCTTTATCTGCTGCTCGCTTTCCTCGCCGCTGACGTAAAGGATGCGCTTGCCTTTCATGGCGAGGGCCGTCTGCAGCAGCAGCGTCGATTTACCTATGCCAGGTTCACCTCCCAGCAGCAGGAGGCTGCCGGGCACGATACCGCCGCCCAGCACGCGGTCGAACTCCTCGCAATGGGTTTGAATGCGCACCGTCTCGTCATACTTCACCTCCTCGATTCGCACAGGCTCCGACTGTTGGCCGCTGACTGAAGTCTTACGGTTGCTTGGAGTCTCTCGTTGTACCACCTCCTCGTCGAAGGTGTTCCATTTGCCGCACTCGGGGCAGCGTCCGAGCCATGAGCTGCTCTGGTAGCCACACTCGCGGCAGAAGAAATATCGTTTTGATTTGGCCATCACTATAATCTCCCACCTACAACGTTCCAATCCACTATCTCCCACAGTGCCGTTAGGTAGTCGGCGCGGCGGTTCTGGTAGTCAAGGTAGTAGGCATGTTCCCACACATCGAAAGTCAGCAGTGGCTGCAGACCGCGACGCACGGGGTTCTCGGCATTGGGCTCCTGGGTGATGACCAGCTTGCCGTCGGCGTCTTTGCTGAGCCAAACCCAGCCGGAACCGAAGAGGGTGGCACCTTTCTGCTCAAACTCTTTCTTGAACGCTTCCACACTCCCGAAGTCGCGCGCAATCATGTCGGCTATTGCACCTGTGCATTCGTGGTTGGCTGTGCCGAACTGTTCGAAATACATGGCGTGGTTGAGCACCTGTCCTGCATTGTTGAAGAGGCCGCCGGTGGCTTTCTTGACGACTTGGGTGAGCGGAAGGTTCTCGAGGCCGCTGCCCGGCAGCAGTTTGTTGAGGTTGTCCACGTAGGCTTTGAGGTGCTTGCCGTGATGGAATTGGAATGTTTTGGCACTGATTACGTTGAGCGCGTCGGCGGGGTAGGGGAGCGCCGGCATGGGGAACTGACCGTTTTTGGGGGTGATGTCGAACATGATGGGTGATTTTTTGGTTAATGTGTTTGCAAAGGTAGGATTTTTTTTGGGAACGGGAGGGGTGGGTGTGTGAGAATGTGAGAATTTTTTTTGGGGGTGTGTTTTTTTGAGTAGGCGTTGAGTAGGCGTTGAGTAGGCGTTGGGTAGGTGTTGAGTGGGCGTTGAGTGGGCGTTGAGTCGGAGGTGGGTGGGCGTTGGGTCGGAGGTGGGTGGGAGCCTCACCCCCTGGCCCCCTCCCCTGAAGGGAAGGGGGGAATGAGGATTGTCGGGGTTGTGGTGGGGGTTGAGTGGGCGTTTGGTTGGCGGAAGGGGTGTTTTTTTTGGGATTTTTTGATTTTTTTTGATTTCGTTGAAAAAAAAAGTGACTTTTTTCTTGCATAAGTCGTTTTTTTTTTTTTGCAAGCGGAAACTCTTGGGAAAATTCAAGTTTTGTTAACTAAATAATTGAAAGTGTTATGAAAAGGGTTGTTTTTTTGATTATGGTTGTTGGATTGGTTGGGATGGTTGGATGCGACAGGCATGATGATACTACGGACAATCCGATTAACCCTAGTGTGGGCGGATTCGACCAGAACGGAGCCTCGAATGCCGTTTTTACCGTTGCTTCGGGCCGTACGGTGAAGTTTTCGAAAGGTAACCTGCAGTATCAGGCATCGACCGGCACCTGGCGTTTTGCCGAGCACCAGTACGACTGCATCGGTGCGGACAATGCCAACATCTCGTCAGCCTACAGCGGATGGATAGACCTTTTCGGATGGGGAACCAGCGGATGGAATGGCAGCTTCGCAGTTTGTTACCAGCCGTGGGCGACAAGCACTTCGTCCTTCGACTATTGGATTGGTGGAGTAAGTTCCTACAATCTGACGGAGGCCTACACCAATGCCGACTGGGGCGTGTATAACGCCATTAGCAACGGAGGAAACCAGTCAGGAATGTGGCGAACTTTGACAAAGGATGAATGGAGTTATCTTCTGGATGGGCGTGGCTCTGCATACAGGTATGCTTTGGCGAATGTTAACGGTGTAAATGGACTAATAATATTTCCTGACACATTTACTATTCCCGTAGGAGTTACTATAACAAATATTAACGTAATTTCTACTTCTTACGGATATAGTAGTAATATATATACAGAGTCACAGTGGAACCAGATGGAAAGTTGTGGTTATATCTTTCTGCCCGCTGCGGGCGACCGCTCCGGTACGGAGGTGAACCACGTGGGTACGTACGGCCTCTATTGGTCGTCGTCGTACAACGATCGGTACGACGCGTTGTGCATGTTCTTCTTCAGTGGCTATGCGTGCATGAACTACGGCAGTCGCTACAGTGGGCTATCGGTTCGCCTTGTCCGGGATTAATTAAGATCATCAAATATTGTGGCGGGCGGTCTCTGCCGCCCGCCACTTGGAGAGAGGTGGGGGGAGGTGGTTTTAAGGGTTTTAAGGGTTTGAAAGGTTTTATGGGTTTTATGGGGGGGATGGGGTAGATGATCTAGATGGTCTAGATTGACTAGAGGGAGGATTAGTTTTTTAATTCATGGTTTATTATGCATAGGTAACATTTTTTTTCAAAAATCAATTTATTATTAACCATTAAAAGAAAGGAAAAATTATGGCAAGAAGTAGAAATGCTATGGGAAAATGGCGTGGGAGAGTTGGGTCGACGGTGTTTTCGGTGCAGAACGGGAAGCAGGTGATAAGGGAGGCGCCCGGGGAGGTGCGGAACCCGCGGAGCGAGAAGCAGCTGGTGGTGAGGGCGCGGTTTAAGGTGGGGATACAGTTTGTGACGTTGTGGAAGTGGACGCTGGTGCCGTACTACCGTGGCAGGGAGATGAACAGGGTGCTGGCGAGGGCAGCGGCGAACAGGGACGCGTGGGACACGGCGACGGTGGATGGGAGCCAGGCGGCGATAGGGATAGGGGCGTTCGGGACGAGGGTGAACATGACGCTGGGGTACCAGATGGCTGCGCCGGAGGTGGAATTCGAGGTGGCGAGCAAGCAGATAGTGGTGAGGGACGCGACGGTGGAAAACCCGGCGATGGTGGTGTATGAGGTGCGGTCGTTTGACGCGGTGGGGATGCCGATAGGGACGCGGTATGTGAGGACGGAGGTGACAAGCGCGAATCCGGTGCTGGTGACGCTGCCGATATCGGAGATGGCGGTGGCGAAGAGGTATGACTTGATGACGTACTATATGAGGGAGGACCCGCAGGCGGAGGACGCTGGGGCATACTCGCGGCTGACGAACCTGACGGTGGTGGACGAGGAGACTGGGGAGCTGCCGGCGGAGGAGTACACGCTGGATGTGCTGAGGGACGAGAGCGCTGGGAA
>JAFZTV010000046.1 GCA_017618625.1 Bacteroidales bacterium
CGTGAAGGTAGGCGCCGTCACATCGCTGGCATGTACCGTCATGCTGTCCGTCACAGAGCAGCCGTGGTTGTCCATCGCCGTCACACCAACCCTATAGTCAACGCCGCAGACGTTGGGTATAGTAGCCGTGTCGCGGCTGTCGTGCACCACCTGCGCAAACGTCAGGTCGCCTCCGTAGGTGTATGTATATGTCGCTGTGCCGTCTGCTCCGCCTAGCGTCGTGTTGAACGACAATGTGTCGCGGTTCGGGCATATCGTAACCTCGTCGCCGCCGCCGACCACCGTGCTCACGTCTATCGTCGGCACTGGCTGCACATGTATTATCTTGCTCTTCACCGACGTGCAGTGCAGGGCTCCGTGCGTCACCGTAACAGTCACCGTCTTGTCTCCTGACGAGTTCCACTTCACCGTTATCTCCCTCGTATTGTTCCCGCTCATTATCGTTCCGCCATCGACTGTCCAACTCCAGGAGTCGCCATCGACACCTGCGGTCTCACGGATGGTCATCACCGTGTCGGTTAACGACGTGGCAGATGTGATACAAACTGTATCCTTCCCACTCGTTCCGCCTACCGCGGTCACTATCACTGGCTCGATGGTGTCAGTCACGTTGAATTTTACCTCCACCGACTTCGCATCGCACACCGGTGCCTGGTTGCTGATGGTCGCAAGCGAATATGTACCCGTGCCCTCAGGCTTGCCTGTTATAATCACAGAGTCGGGAGCTGCATCGTGGTGGCGCACCGTCACCGTCACGCCTGCCGCTGAACCAATGGTACTCGATGGGTCATAGGTTGCGTTCTCTATCTTAACCTTTATCGTGTCTATAGCCTTACCCTCGCATATCGACTGTTCCAACTCGTCATATCCCGTCACTGGCGTAATAACAGGATCTGGGTTCAACGCCACATGCACGTCAGCTGAAGCCGTACAGCCATTCCCATCCGTCACCACCACATGATAAGTCGTGTCGGGGTTGCCAGGTTTCAACGCCAACGGATAGGTCGGGTCGTTCCTGCTGAATCCAGTGGGTATTGAACTCCACACGCTGTGAGCCGTGCCACGGGGGTTGTTCACCGTCACCGTTGTCGAAACCGCATAGCCCGTGCAGGCCGAAGTGTCGATGGTGTTGGATGTAGTCGAGAGATTTGTTTCGATTGTCAGTTTGTTCTGAGGTATCACTACCTTTACATGAGCATGTGCCGTGTCGCCACAGGTGTCTCTCACTATTACCTCCACATCTATCGTGTCGTTCTTATCGCTGCGCTGCAGAAACTCCTCCAACGAAGCGGGATTCTGCGACAACACACGCAGACCCGCAGCCTCGCAGCCGTGAGTGCGTGGCAAAACCGTGTCGGTCAAGTCGGGTATCGTGTATTTACATTCGCTGCCTTTAGCCACCGCCGTAACTACAGGCATGACGTCGAAGGTAGGCTTCGTAGTCACCAACCAGGCATGACGTATGGTGTCGCCCGCTGCTGCCATGCCGCACGAGTTCGTGTAGGCCGCCGCCCAGTAGTTAGAGTGGTGGCAACCGTTGACCACCTCCGTGCCGGCCGTCACAGTGGCAACTGCCGACGGGTTACAGGCATCCGTCACCGTAAAGCTCGCAGCTGTAGGAGTAAACATACCATCACCGCATCCCCAATCCTTGTTGGCTTCCAAACCAGCCTTTACTGCTATGGAAGGCGGCGTGGCAATGGTTATAAACGAACTGGTGAAGGTATCGACGCAGTGGTGTAATGTCTCGGTCACAATAAGGGTGTCGTAGTAAGTGCCGCACGAGCCATCGCTGGCAATCGTCGCCGACACATGGTTGCCCGACGGAGTACCTGGCGTTATTGTGTGCGACGAGCGCCACGTATAGCTGTACGGCCCCGCCCCAACCACATCGGCACTGACAGTATAGCTGCCAGTCAACAACGGACATCCACTCACCATAGGCTGCACCAAAGTATCATTCTCAAGGGTTGGCGATGGAATCGTTATACCTATAACAACCGCCAACTGTTCCTCCGGACAGGAGTTGTGACTATCTGTTATCTTCACAACATAATTGCCAGCCGGAACATTGTTAAAGACTCCAGTAGTATTAGTGTCAAGTCCATCTACTGCATAAGTAAAAACATTACCCGCTATTGGTTGTGCCAACGACGCTGTCACTACGAAACTACCATCCCCAGAGGTTCTGCATGTGGCATTGCTATACGATGTCACACTGGATTCAATCTGATTCATGCCAATGACGACATTCTGCATCTTGATACAGCCTTCGTTGTCCATCACCAACACCTCATGAGGACCATCTGACACATCTCTAAATCGTCTACTATTCCACGGTCCTTGCACAGCACTTTCCAAACTATCTATCGAATGTACATCAGAACGAAACACTGGGTCAAGCGCATATACCATATCATCACCATGATAATCTGTGACATCAATCTCTATAAAACCATGTTCTCCATTGCAATCCGCATTTGAGTCAACAGTTTCAACTATTATGTTCTTGACTATGAAATTCAGATCAATCAGAGAATCCAATTGACAACCAAAATCGTCAACAGTATGGAGATTGCACGGAACAATACCACCCGTGAAACCATCCGGAGCCAGTACCGTGAAATGGTCGTTATATTTAGTCGATGAAGGGAAGGAGCAATCCGCCCACGCACTGTCAAGGGCAATATTGTATGACCAACTTTCTCGCATCTGATCTTCGTTCAAAGCAAGAGACCAGTTGAAAATCCACCCGTTATCACTGGGCCAGCCGTCAATAACAGTTATAGTCCACGCCTGCTCCGGGTCGTTGGGATCTCCATTCAAAGGACATTCCCGTAAACCCTCAAAACTTTCATCAGGATGGTATATTTGTTTTCTCCGAACAAGATCTGACGAATCAACTATTGCATTAGCACAGTTATATTTTGTCACTTTTCTATCTTCTAGACTTCCACTTCCGGGAACATGCTGATTTGATGCCCTATAAACAAAGCCGCCTTCTCCAGCCCATGAAAAGCCCAAATCATTATTATTCGACCATACATAATTCCACCCTGTCCCCGGCTTGTTTTCGGGGTGAGTTACAACGCCGTATTGATTTTTATACTTACACAAATCTTCCCCTGAATAAGGATAGCTATTCGGGTCATAAACATCACCCATACGTGACCTGCAATTGTTCTTATTACCATTACCATCTCGAATTTCAGCCCCTGCCGCATATCCTATCATATCACGGTAATTTGTCTGGATTTCATCCATACAACCCGTGGTACCACCAATCTGATTACCACCAAACTTTTTTAAGACAGCAACCTCCCTACGCTCACCCGTATTGGGATCTTTGGGACATTTCAATGTTATCAATAAATCTCCAATATACGAGTGCTCGATATTCATTTTCAGATACAGTATATCATCCGCATTACGCACCTTGGCGCCATCCCGAAACTCCGTAAACCATACCGACGATTCATATTTACAACCAGAACCAGGACAATTATAGCCATCTGGCAAAAATACGGTATCTCCCACACTCTTGATTGCGGTTGTATTAGGATGTTGACGGTCAACCATCACGTAATCCTTTTCATCTTTGGCATATCCTATAGTCACATCGGTTGGGCTACCTGGACATATTGTAAACGGTTTGTCTCCCAAGTTGGCCACAAATATGCCTTTTGAAATCCTTACACGACCAGGAATAGTCAATTCGCACCCACCAGGACCGGTAGCCGTAAATACCAAATCAAAACCAGACATTGTATCAAACTTGGGGTCGTATGGTGCTGGTGGTGTAAATGTATTGCCTCCAACCCTTCGCAATATTTCACCACTACCATAACAGAATGCCCAATCCCCTCCTGTAAATGAACACCCAGTTTTCGACTGAACATTGGCCGTAAAATCATTCTCATGGTTAATCTTGTAATGGCAGATATCCATATTATAGTATCCATCCCTGTCACGCTCAACCGTATATGTTGAACCACCACGAGTATATGTAAGCGTCAAAGCCGAGTCTGCCACACAACACCGATTTTTGTATATGGCATACAGTACAGTGTCCTTCAATAGAGGGAACGGACTTCCTGGGTAGTAAGCATCGCCTGAACCATCCGCCATTGTATTCCAATGCATAAATATCTTGCCATCCTCTGAACAGGTAGGAACTTCTGACGACAAAGTCACCGTGCCCAACCCCCACTGCTCATCTGGCGGATCTGATGGAGTTCCTCCGCATGTGGTACTACTTGTTTGATAGCTAAGCCTTACAAATTTTCGTGCACGAACTATATACTGAGAACTGCTCTTGCAATATGTCGGGTCTGCTTCAATAGTTGCACTTATTATTGCTTCACCAGTATTTGTCGTACTCATTGTAACAGTTCCATCGGATGCGACCGTAGCCACAGACTCATCCGATGACTCATAAATAACATTCGAATTACCAGTAGTATTTGTCAATACGGGAGCATCAAACGACGTTCCTAGTATATAATTAGCCTCAGTAGTGTCGTACGCAAACTCATTAGGTCGCAACGAACAGCAATAGGTACAAATATCAATTCGCGGCACCATCTGTAACCTATCAACAAACCTCCGAAGTCCTGACGAAGGATACTCTTCCCAATGTCCGTCATAATACCCAGGTGACGGTTCTTCTCTCCAGTTGTCTGTATATGCGCATATTGATGAATATTCAGTTGTGGTATTGTCACTAAAAGCAGAAGGTAGCACAAGCGACGTTGTGACTAACAAATCGGAATATATTGCTACCGCGAGATTTTTACTGGCATCAAAATCAAATGACTCCACCATATTGAACTCGAATCGATTCCATCCTGCGTCTATTTTCCAAGGTCCGTTATATACCAATGTGAAGTCGTCTATCGGGATAAAATCAGCATCATTTTCAAATTCCGTCTTGGTTGTCTGGGCAAGATAAATGCTTACTTTGCGAGATGAAGCATTGGCAGCGCTAGCCAGGAACGATAGTGCATGAATACGACACGATTCACCGATGGAATCACCTTTGTAAATCATCTGATTCCAGGAATAATTGTAGTCTGTAACTATAGGAGCACGAACATGAAATGTATTCCCCCTTTCGATAATGTTACAATTATCCCTAACATTGAGTTTATAACTTGCAAATTTTGCACATCTGCCTCCCGAGGCAGGCCACTCTGCCGTAATACTGTCAATACCCACAGCACCCGTAAACGAAACTCTTCCAGAGGATGAGTTCACCGTCGCAACATATGGGTTTGATGCTGTATAGTAAAGCTGTGTACTCCCGTAGCCTCCAGCAGGTGTGGGCGATGTAAACGGATCGCCTGGGTCAATCTCATAATAGTTTGGCGTGAAAGCAAATGTCCCAGTTCTAGGTGTGCAATTCTCCTGATAGAATTGCACATCTGGTCTGTAATTACGAACAACAGTTGTTACATCTCCAGACGAAATTTGTGGTACATTTGTTAGACGCAACGGCACTGTTGCATCTTCGTTCAGCGATGTCACCGCCATCTTTGGAATTCTAGTGATAAAGAAATCACAATCCAAACGATTTGAAACATTCAGCTGCTGTATAGAGATTGCAATATTAGAAACTCCATCCCAACTGAACGGAGTATCAAGATCAATCGGAATCCATACTCCTTCTGGTTGATGCAGTCTATTAACCAATTGCAGATTATAACTTTGCGCAACACGTCGCAAACCTGACGTATAATATCCATCTGAAAGGTCGTCGTGACCTGCAGGTACCAGAACCATATAGACATCAACCAATACACTGAGTTCTTCATAACCTCTATAATGAAACGCTATCTTGGTGATGGTCTTGTTCGTTGCCAAACCCGCCGCACTAAGTTCTTCTTTGAGATACAGCTGTTGAGTGTAAGGATACTCCGTGTACCAGGTATAGATAGGAACAGTCGAAAATACAGTATCACCAGAACCAACCGTGCTGGTCCACGCGCCCTGCGCCTGCAGGGTCTGCTGGAACGACAGTGTTAGAAACATCAGGAAGAGCGGGACAACTTTCGTCACCACTCCCACCCATTTTCGACTCCAACTGCAACTAATATTTTTTATATTCATATATAGCTATTTTTTACAACAAATAACATGCTTATTTTCAAGTCACCACGGGCATAATAAGCATAATATGAGATACTACAAATATACGTAATATTTCTGCATCTTGTTATATAAAAAACATTAAATAAACATAACGCATTTTAACACTCTAATGTTCAAAACTTTATAAGAACCCCCACCAACCATATACCATCCACTATAAATTAGTCCATTTTCGAGGCTAATTATTACGATAAAGTTATCAACCAAACCTGTAAAATCACTCCACATTTTCGGGTCAAAACAACAAAGATTTTTTTGCACTTTTCGTTTTTTTCAAGTTTTTCGATGCAAAAAAATCTGACTGCTGAATGCCTTTCGATATTCAAGGCCGCTGCAAAGTCGCTGCAAAGTCGCTGCAAAGTCACTGCAAAGTCACTAAAAAAAATAGCCGATAGAAAAACCACCGGCTATTATTATCGCCCCATTGCGGGGAGCTGATTACTGGTCTCGAGTCACTCCCTCATTACCTCATCAGCAGCACCGTGCCAATCTGACTGTACCATATATCAGGCTCAACCTCATTGCGGTAGCGCGCGATATAGGTGTAGGCCGCACGGGGACATTCCACACCGTTGTGGTCTCCTTTCCACCCCTCTTCGAGCGTCGTGGTGTGGAACACGAGCAGACCCTCGCGAGTATAGATGTAGAGCTCGTACTCAACAATGCCGTGTCCGATGGCGTTGAATGTCTTATTGATGTTGAGGTTAGGCGTAAACGCGTTGGGGAACCACAGCTGACTCTTGCGCAAGTAGATGACCGTGTCGAGAACGTCTGTACAAATGCCGTTGACAGCCACAAGCGAGATACGCACCGAGTCGTCGTCACACTCTGCCCTGCCGGTGATGGATTCATCGGTGGACACTTCGATATCGTTAACATACCATGTCACCGACTCGGCGTTCCGACTGGCCGAGAAGGCTGTCCAATCGAGGCTTTCGCAAGTGAGGAACGGTGGGTTAAACGTGATGTCTGCTATCGGCAGGTTGAGCGGCGTGAGGTTGATAGACTGCGACACGGCACAGAGCTTATTGGGGCCATAGCCTGCGGTGAAAGTGTATTCGGTATTCCGTACCGGGTTCACCAATACTTCAAGGTTGTTGCGCTGCGAAACCAAATCAGGATCGCCAGGTTGAGCACCCCAGATGGTAGTGACATTGCTGCTCGTACCATTAACGATACCCGTCAATTGGTAACTAGCCAACTCACACGAATGGAACTCTTCGATGCTGACCGAAAGCGGCTGACGAGCTACCACCTGCAGTGCCACGATGCTGTCGCACCCGTTGGTGCCTGGTATAGTCACACTGTGCTGGCCTGCCGGATAACGGTTTCCACGGTATGTGAGCTGCTCGCCCGAGCAGACGGTGTCTATATATGAGCCATAGCGTGTGTTGTTGATGGTCAGACGCAGCGTGATAGTGCTGTCGCAGCCCGCACGGTTCGTTATCACAACTTGCGGCTCATTGGTCGAATAAGTGTAGGTCTGTCCGTTGAGCGGCCATACGTAGCTGTCGCACGCAGTATGCACGTCGTTGCTGGAAGTGCTGTGGTTGATGGTCAGGTGCAGCGTCACTGTCGAGTCACATCCAGCTGCATTCTGCCCTGCTGGAACCGTAGGTGCAGTAGTGGGAGTCTCGAAATATTCACGACTGTTCATAGGCCACAGATAATGGTCGCACTCGGTGACAGTAAACACTCCCGACGTGCTGTGATTAATGGTCAGGTTAAGCACGATGGTCGAGTCGCAACCATATTGGTTGGCGTTCTGAATCGTCACCCTCGGGGCTGACGGACTGGTAGCCGAGATTGAAGATGTGTAAGTTTGCCCGTTGAGAGACCACGGATACTGGTCACAGGCCTCCTCATTGTCAATACCAGTCGATGAGTTGTTTATTGTCAGGTGAAGAATGTCGGTACCTGTACAGGTTCCTATTGTATAGGTGTCGGTCACATCGCATGAAGAAGTGCGTGTATATGAATTGCCACGAATCGTCCATGTGTATGTGTCACAGGCAGTCACATTGTGCTCAATTGTTTCACTGTGATACACCGTCAAATGCAGAGTTGTCACCGAATCACACCCTGCCGCGTTCGTACTTGTGAACGTGGGCGTTGTGGTGCTTTGCGTGTATGTATTTCCGTGCCAATCGTATGTCTCGCACGCCTCAGCCTCAAACACCGCAACGTTGGAGTAGTTGATGGTAAGGTTAAGCGTAACTATTGAGTCACAACCCGCCGCACTTGTAGTGGTGTACGTAGCAGTATTGTTAGAGGCTGTAAATGTTTGACCATGCCATGTAAAACTGTTGCAAGCCGTCTGGACATCTACACTTGCAGTATTCTGTGTCACATTGACCGTGGTTTCGGCTGTAGCCGTACATTCATTGGCATCCGTAACCGTTACAGAATATACAGTGGTGTTACTGGGCGAAACGACCTGTGCAGCCTGAGTGGAGCCATTACTCCATAGGTAATCATAGTGTGTGGGCAAGCCACCTTGTGCCGTCACCGAAATGGTGACACTGGTGCCCGTACATATCGGATTAGCAGTGGCTGACGCACCTGCCGTCAATGGATCCGGGACCTTTACAAAAACCCGTTTTTCCACAACGTTACCACAACGATCCTCGATAGTCACTGTCACAGAATCGCTAACTAAGATATCGTTTCCAGGCAGAGGTGTCTGTGTCTGAATCGCAAGACCGCAATTGTCGGCCGGTGAAAGCATTCCTATCAAGTCAGGAATACGGTAACGGCAGTCATAGCCCATAGGCTCCGCATCAACTTCTTCAATATTGGGATTCTGGAAATAGGGTGGTTGATCATCAATAGCACTGAACTGGACCGATGCCGTGTCCTTGCATCCATGCGCATCAGTGAAATACAATGTCTCTTCAAAGTCTCCACAGGTGCCAGTGGCAGGAATCGACGCAGTGGCAGCTGTGCCTGTGTAGCTGTTTGCGTTACCGATCCAGTTATATATATAAGGTGTGGTAGCACCAGTAATCGTTGGCGTAATGACATAGCTGCCAGCCGTGATAGGACAACTATTGGCTCCCGTCGGCAACGGTAGTGTGACATTGGGTTTGGAATAGGCGCGTACATGCAAGACCACCAGCGAGTCACATCCACTTGATGTTGTGAAATGTTGCTGCAAATCTCCAGCCGCAGTAAAATCACCCCAATCTCCGTGCCAGTTGTTAAGCGGGAAATTGTCTGGGCAGATGGTGGTATCAAACTCCACCGTTATTTCGTTGCTGATTGTAAGGTTGAGAGTCAAATTGCTATCACACCCCATTGCTGTGGTCAAATGAGCCTCATACGTACCAGACTGTGTATATGTTTGACCGTTGGCATCCCATGTGTAGGATTCGCACGCCTGAGCGTTAATAGTTTCATTGATTGAGCCTGCAACAGTGAGAACCAATGTTGCAGTGTCGGGGCAACCCTGAGGTGTCAAGCCTGCGTCAACATAGGTACCAGACACCGAATAGGTCTGGTTGTTACGAGCCCATGTATAGGGTTCGCACTGCCCCTCATCCACAACCAATTCGGAGTGGACTGTTGGATTCATCGTGACTGTGACAATATTCTCGTATGTGCTGACACAACCGTATTCGTCGCGGAGGAAAAGGTCGCACGTCTCGGTTCCGTTGAAGTTGTCCGGCGGTGTGATTTCCATATATACGCCGCTCTTGGTGGAGTTCCAACCGCAGGTAACCCACGAGGAATCAAGGTCAACCTCATAGCTCCAACTGTCTGGCAACAGTTCCTCGTTAAGGCCAAGCTCCCAGTGAAAAATATTGCCATCATCAATAGACCATCCGTCAACAACCTCTATCGACCACGTACCGTTCAATGGGCAGGTTACTAAGTTCGAAAAAGGCTCGTAAGGATGGTATATCTGTGTCATATCCTCATAATGCGAAGAGTCTATGGAACTGCTGTTGTCGTGCCCCACATTGGCACCCTCATAAACATAGCCGTAGGTCCCGCCCGCATATACATAGCCGCGGTCGGTGTTGTTCGACCAGATGTAGTTCCACCCCGTGCCTATCGTACTTGGGGAATCGCAACTGGATGAATACCCTGATCCAGATATTCCAAAATCATAATTATCATACGTAGTTGCAACATCACCCCACGAATTGTATCCAGACGGAACAAGATCATGACATGTTGTACTACTTGAACTACCACCACCACTCTGAGGTAAAATTACAGCTGTGCGTCCACTAGGACAGGTCAATGCAATATAAATATCACCAATATAAGAATGTTCAAGATTAAGCAAAACATACAGAATATCGTTTGCATTACGCACCGTGGCATTTGACGAAAAGTCGGTAAACGTCACACTTGAACGGTATGTACATTCACCATTGCAGGGAACATTATCTGGAATCCAAACTGTGTCGGTGACACCAAGTGTGGTGGACGCACCACCACTGGGACGTACCACATCGATAGCTCCAACACCATCGGTCGACACATATATATTAAAGGGTTCGCCATGACAGAGGTTAAAGCTGGGACGTGTAGCGACCTGGAATACACCAGCCACTCGTACACGCACTGGAATTGAAACACAGTCAGAATTGTTTCTTCTGACCTGAAGAGTAACACCATAACCTGCAGTACGATCGTAGGTATAGGTCATCTGGGTGCCGGTAGTTTCCTGAATAAGACCGCCAGTGGAGGATGCCAGCTTCCATGTGTAGGTGTAGGTACCGTTGCAGGTGTTCAGTTTCTGCACACGGAGCGTCATCGGCGTATTAAGACAGACATCGGCATAGTAGTAACCGTCGTCAGCAAGATGCAACGGGAATGGTTTGTTGTCCTGATAGATGTAGAACGACTCGAAGTCGCAGCATCCAAGGTTGTTGGCCGTCACCGTCCAGTTGATGATGCGTGTAACGGAACAGCCCATCGCATTGGTGGCGGTAATGGTGAACGAGCCAGAGCCAGCTGCCGTAGGTGTGCCAGTGAAGGAGCCGTCGCTGTTCAATGTCAACCAAGCAGGCATTCCATTGGCGGTGAAGGTTGCACCCTCATGAGAGCCTTCGGGAGGATAGCCGTACATAGGTACTCCCACATAACCGCTCACATTGGTCGTGGTTGCATCATATTGCACATCGAATACGTGAACCGTAGATGGCACCCTCGAGCTGTAGCAATGCTGATCAGTATTGTAAGCTGCCACATAGTATGTTGTCGTGGTAGTTGCATTCGTGTGATAAGTGCCGCCAGTGTTGACATACGTATCAGCCAGCACATTGTCAAACCAACGCAACTCCAAATTACCATCGTCGTCACGCACTGTGGCGGTGAGGTCCACCGCCTGCGGGGCACACACCCATACACTCTGGGCCGACGGAATTGCAGCCGGGCATATCACCTCCAAGTCATAAGAATCCCGCGCCGAACAGATATCTCCGTCAATCGGTGCTATCACTGAAATCGTCGTAGTTCCCAACGAATGAGTGGTGATGACTCCGTTTTCATCAACGGTTGCAACCGACGGATCGGACGACGACCATACCAGAACTCCATTGTTGCCGTCACGGTCGAGAGTAATGGTCGGCTGACCTCCAAGATAGCACATCGCCAACGAGTTCGAGAAGCCGAAATTCTCAGGACGTGTATGGCACGGTTCAATACATATCTTGACATTGGGACGCGAAGAACTCGTGCTCTTAGATCCCGAATAACTGGATATCGTGGACGGCACAGCGTCGTATGTGTCATCGTATGCGTATATTACCGTTGTACCGCTGGTTGATGTATAATAGAAAGAGTGTGAGCTATAACTCGTTGTAGCGCAGTCCATGGCTATCACCAAATTGCCAACTCCCGAGTAAACGAAAGGCTCGTCAAGCGAGAACATGTTCCACCCATCAGATATTGTCCACGACACCGGACCATAAACATGCTCCAGCTGGTTGACTGGTATCCAATCCGAGGATGACGAGAAGGTGCTGCGGGTGGTCTCGCCTATGTATATATCTACCGTTCTCGGTTGCGTGTTGTTCCCAGAAGCATTAAAACCGATAGAAGTGATGAGTCCAGCCGTACCTATCTCGTCGGCAGTGTAAATTATCTGGTCATAACTATTCCTGTATAGGCCATACAACGGAGCTGTACTCTGCGTACTTGAGCCCGTACCGATTTTACGGCAGCCATCGCCAGAATTGATTGTATAGGAAACAGACTTAGGACAGGTACTGCCACTACCGGCAATGTATGCGGTTATAACTGCAAGACCCTCAACATCATGAAAAGTCAATGCACCTGTGTTGGGGTTCACTTCGACAACATCAGGATTCGAGGAGGTAAAGGTCGGTGTACCAGCCGGAGTCAGGTTGTTCACGAGAGTAGGTGCCACAAACGGACTACCAATAATGTAATCAACGTAGGTCACAGGATTGTTTGATTCATTGCGGAACTCAAAAATACCAGTGCGCTGCACTGTACAACAGTTTGAGTATGTAAACCTCGTATTTGCACGGTATCCATACTGCGAGCCTGTATTTGAACCAGGGTGAGTGGTTCCATAGGTACCGTCGCTGTCATTTCCTCGATAAAGGCCAGGATACTGCGAACCGGTAACCTCGGAGTAATAATAGGTCACGCTACTTGTCCAGCCAGAGCCTGCGGTCTTCGCCACCACAACCACCAAATTCTCATCCCCATCGTATGCAAATGGGGTGTCAAGGGTGAAGGTATGCCAACCATCGACACCACCAATTGTGGTTGTGCCATGGTTATACACTAGCTGCAAATTGCTTACAGGGGTCCAATCCGACGTGCTTTCATGCGTTGCTGTTGGACGCGTTCCCATGTAAATTCTCAATCCCGATAGCGACATCGTACTCGATGGACTTGCACACTGGAAAGCAATCTTTGTAATAGAGCATCCAGCGGCCGCACCAAGCTCAGACGGCTGATAAATCATTTCGTGCCACGAATTGTTGTATAGACAATAGAACGGCGATGTGTAACTCGACGCTGTGCCCGTACCGCACGTAATAGTTTGGGCACTTGTTGTTGCCACAAAAACACCAATCATCAGCGCAAGCGCGAAAATAAACTTGTTAAAACGCATAGTAGTGCTTCTCATATCGTTGATTGTTTATTAGTTACGCAACAATTAATTATTTTATTCTATATATAGTCGGGGCAAAGATAGGAATTATTTCTGACAATTGCAAGATTTGCCGTGTTTTTTTCACTTTATTTCATTTAACGTAAAAAAAAACTGTATGGTAGTTAATTTTTAGTTAAAAGTGAGTACCTGTTTGAAAAGCTGTTTTTCGAAACTGTTTTGAAGCCTATCCAACGATTTCCGAACTGTCGGTCCTCAGCCGGGATGACACCCTGATTTCCGTAGAACAGGAACAAAGGCGGAGATTTGGAACTGAACTGGGAACGGGCTTGGGATGGGGATAATCCGCAATCACTACTTTTAGTGATTGCAATGTAGGGTTATAGTTGCTATCTTTGCAAAACATAAGAATCACTACCGAGATATGCTACTCTCTGAATTACAGACAGGTGAACGAGGTGTCGTGGTGCGTGTGGCAGGTCATGGAGCCTTCCGTAAGCGCATCATAGAGATGGGATTCATCAATGGTGCAACCGTGGAGTCGGTGCAGAACGCCCCTCTCAACGACCCCATAAAATACCGCATCATGAATTTCGAGGTGTCGCTTCGTCGCAGCGACGCCACCAAGATAGAGATCGTGGGTGAGCAGGAGGCGGAAAAGGAAATCGTAAACCACGACGACTTCCAACCGCTCGACGCTCCCGACTGCGACGCAATGCACCACATCGCCGAAGAACGAGGCAAGACCATCAACGTCGCGCTGGTGGGAAACCCCAACTGCGGCAAGACATCCATATTCAACATCGCCGCCCACGCCCACGAGCGCGTCGGAAACTACAGCGGCGTTACCGTCGATGAGAAGGTGGGAACCTTCACTCACGGCGGCTACACCTTCAACCTTATCGACCTGCCCGGCACCTACTCGCTCAGCGCCTACTCGCCCGAAGAACTCTACGTTCGCAAGCACATCATCGAGAAAAACCCCGACATCATTCTCAACGTGGTCGATGGCAGCAACCTGGAACGCAACCTCTACCTCACCACCCAGCTTATCGACATGGACATCACGATGGTGATGGCGCTCAACATGTACGACGAACTGCAACGCAGCGGCGACCAGCTGAACATAGCGCAGCTCTCCACCCTGCTCGGCATGCCTATAGTGCCGACCACAGGCCGCAACGGCGACGGAATCACCAACCTCTTCGACAAAATCATAGAAGTATTTGAGGGGGCCAACAAATCCGACAACTCCGACAACTCTGACAAGTCAGACAAGTCCGATAAATCCAGACATTTCCGCCACATCCACGTCAATCACGGCAAGGAGCTGGAACGTTGCATCTCATCGCTACGCACCGAGCTGCGCAATCACGGATTCAGCGACACTCTCTCAACACGATTCCTCGCCATAAAGCTCCTCGAGAACGACAAGCAACTGGAGCAATACGCCGCCGAGCACGACCCCGATGGCAGCGTGCTGAAGATGCGCGACGAAATCGCCGACAAATTCCAGAAAGAAATCGGGCGACGACTGGTGGACAAAGAGATAAGCAATGGACACCAGGTCACAGTCGAAGATGAGCATCAGGATATCGAGAGTGCCATAACCGATGCGAAATACGCTTTCGTGCGCGGAGCCCTGGCCGAGTGCTACGTGAAAAACAAAAAGAGCACACTACATGCCCACACCGACAAAATCGACGCCATTGCCACACACAAGTGGCTTGGTTACCCGGTATTCCTGTGTGTGCTTTTCTTCACATTTTTCTGCACTTTCTTCATCGGGCAGTATCCCATGAATTGGATAGATGCGCTGTTCGAATGGATTGGCTCGTTGGTGGAGAAAGCCATGCCCGACGGGCCTCTGCAAAGCCTTCTGGTTGACGGCATCATTAGCGGCGTTGGCTCGGTGATTGTCTTCCTGCCGCAGATACTCATTCTCTACCTCTTCATCTCGGCGATGGAAGACAGCGGCTATATGGCGCGTGCGGCGTTTATCATGGACAAGTTCATGCACAGGATGGGGTTGCACGGCAAGAGTTTCATACCCATGATTATGGGCTTCGGATGCAACGTGCCCGCCATCATGGCGACCCGCACCATCGAAGACCGCAAAAGCCGCCTGCTCACTATGCTGATTATCCCGATGATGAGTTGCTCTGCCCGCATTCCCGTCTATGTCATACTTACCGGCGCTTTCTTCGGCGGCGTGAAGGCTGCATTCATCATGATGGGGCTGTATATGATAGGCATGATTATGGCAGTGCTGATGGCGAAATTGTTCAGCCGTTTCTTCGTCAAAGGCGAGAGCCTGCCCTTCGTCATGGAGCTTCCGCCCTATCGTATGCCCACCGCCAAAGCGGTGTTGCGCCACACTTGGGAGAAAGGCAAGGAATACCTCAAAAAGATGGCGACCATCATACTCGGCGCAAGCATCATAGTGTGGGCGCTTAGTTACTATCCCACACACGAAAACCCGCACTATCAGGCCGAACACTCCTACATGGCGAAGATAGGCCAGGCCATAGAGCCTGCCATGAGACCCTGCGGCTTCGACTGGCGCCAGAGCGTGTCACTACTCGCCGGCGTGGGAGCCAAAGAGGTGGTAGCAAGCACCATGGGAGTTCTATATAGCACTGGCGCAGAGATGCAGGACGGGTCAGACTTGTCTGACGGACATGACCGTTCGGAGTTGTCGAACCTCATCCGACACAATATGACGCCACTTTCGGCACTATCGATGTTGCTGTTCATACTGCTTTACATGCCGTGCGTGAGCACCATCGTGGCCATCAAGAACGAAAGCGGCAAATGGAAATGGGCGTTGTTCACCGTGGCCTATACCATCATATTGGCCTGGGTGGTCTCAACAGCATTCTACCAAATAGCATCTCTTCTATAACGCAGTAATACATTAACGCAATCTCATCAAGTTGTTCCAAACAATCATAGTAGCCCTGCTAGTTGCCGTCGCAGTGTTTTTCTCTGTGCGAGGCCTGGTTCGGATACTAAAAGGGAAACGTGGATGCAACTGCGGATGCGACTGCAACTGCGACAAATGCCATCTAAAAAACTGCGATAAAAAAGACATCCCCTCACCTCCATCAACACGGACTTAATACGGACCTGATTCGGACTTGATACGGACACAACACAGACCCGTACCACCTGTCACTGGTCACAAATTGTCGGTTACTGGCCACCAAAACCAGTAACAATTAGCCGCCCTGCCAGGGCAAGGGCTCACTTATACTTAAACTCTTCTATTTCGCGGCGGTCGCGCTTGGTTGGGCGGCCACTGCCTCTGTCACGTTTCTCGAAGCCGTACTGCCGCACCATCTGTATGCGCTCATACTCCTCCTGCGGGGTGAGGTCGGTCATATAGTCGGGCACCAGCTTCGCAGCCACACGGTTGTGAAGCAGCGCTTTGACTTCTATCACCTTATGCACCTGCTCTATTGATAGTTCGTACCTCTCTCCTACCCTCACGACGTGAGATGCCTTGAGTGTCTGCTCACCCATCTTCACCTTGCCGGCACGACAAGCGTCGGAGGCATTGCTGCGAGTCTTATAGAGCCGCACCGACCAAAGGTACTTGTCAAGACGTAAAGGTTCCTGCTCTTTATCCATATAGACTGCTAACAGCTATCGGTTCACGTAGTTGTAACGGATGCGGCCTTTCTGGACTTCAGGCGCGTTGGGATCGGGTTTGAAAGTGGTGCGTTTGGCCGCCGCAACCGCTTCAGCACGAAGAGAGTTGACAGCGGTAGATGACTGCTTGTCAACATTGGCCTCAACCACTTTACCTTCTCGGTTCACCATAATCACGACCTCAATCCACCCCTCAATACTTCTATTCTCCGACGGACGCGACTTGTTAACCACATTGCGACCAGCCAGATAGTAAGAATCGCCGCTACCACCATTGCCAGTGTAGTTGGTTGAATTGGGATTGCCATTGGGTTTACCCATATTGCCGCTACCGTAAGTGTTGCCACTGCTGCCGGTATTGGAGTTTGAGCCTGTGTTTGAGGAAGAATTGCGGCTGCCTGAGAACAGAGCATTCTTGTTAATCTCAGGTTCCTTAGGCTTTTCGGGTTGTTTGGTTTCAGTCGGGGTGGTTGTCGGCTTCTCCGTAGGCTTGGTTTTATCAGTCTTCTTAGGCATTTCAACGGTCTGCTCGGTGGACTGCGTGACCACATCGTCGCTGGAAGCAGCGGGCGTCGGTTGCGGTGCCGCTGTGGTATTCTGAGCCGGAGCAGGCATAGGGTTGTCACCCAAACCAAAGTCGGTATTACCCAAAGCCACCTCCACACCGCGCTCGGGGATAGGTGGGTCGGGAGGAAAGTGCTTGACCAAAATCAAAATAACGACAGTTACAGCCGTGATGAAGAGAGTCACCGCCGCCGCTATCAGCTTATTTTTATTGGAATTAAAGTCGATATGAGGCATATCAAATACTCTTATTTTGATGCTGTTGCCAAGATAACCTTGTGTTGGGTGCCGTACTGCTCGTTTATGGCATTGACGGCGTCGATTACAGTCACAACACACTGCACAGGAACCGTGCGGTCGGAACGCAACACCACACAGGCATTCTGCACGGTATCGATACCGCTAACGATGAGCGACTGCAGGCTTGCCGAGTCAGCAGGCACATCGCCCACCTGGTAGTTTTGGTTTTCATCGATATATACCGTCACATTCTGCTTGGCCATGGTCTTGCTGTTGCTAGCCGTGGGCAGAAGCAACTTGACCGCATTAGGGCTGATAAGTGTGGAGGTTATCATGAAGAAAATCAGCAGCAGAAAGACCAAGTCCGACATCGACGAACTCGACATTTCCACATTGATTTTATTTCTGGATTTTATCATGAAATGGTTGGATTGTTAAAAGGTTGAAAAGGATAAAAGGTCTGGTGTAGCAATCCTCAACCATTGACCGGCTCGTGGAGGAGGTCCATAAATTCGGTGGCGCGGGTTTCAAGGGCGAACACCACCTTGTTGATACGGGTGATAAGGATGTTGTAGAGGAAGTAACAGATGATACCGACGATAAGACCGCCGACAGTAGTGACCATTGCGGTATAGATACCCGATGCAAGGACACCGATTTCGATATTGTTGCCAGCCTCAGCCATATCACGGAAGGCTACAATCATACCCGTCACAGTGCCGAGGAAACCGATCATGGGTCCCAAAGAAGCAACCGTGGCAACAAGCGAGACGCCTTTTTCTAGACGGGCAACCTCCATCTGTCCCTCGTTCTCGATGGCAGCCTGAATGTCAGGCAGCGGACGACCGAGACGCGAAAGACCTTTGTCAACCATACGTCCGATAGGAGTCTGAGTATGTTTTGCTAACGAGCGAGCCTCGTCAATCTTGTCCTCGTGAATGTACTGACGAATGTTGTTCATGAACTGGTTGTCCGACTCGGCCTTCATGGCATTGCGGAGAGCGAGGTAACGCTCAACCGAAATATAGATGGCCAGAATGAGCAGCAGAACGAGCACGGCCATAATCCAGCCGCCCTTCAATGCCATATCCCACATGGAAGTGCCGCTCACTTTTTCAGCGGCGCCAGCCACCGCCTGAGCAGTCTCTTCGGTGGCAACTTGATTAAGAATCAACGAAATAGAGTTAATCATAAGACTTTTAATTTTGACGTAAAATTACATCAAATAAAAGTCATAGAAGCAACAGCCGGCGTTTAATATCAACACATTGGTGTTAAAATGTTAGCGTGAGCGACAATCCCGGTGCCGATGGCAGCGGATAGTCGGGCACAGAAAGCATCGTAGGCGATGCCCTCAACGAGATGTCGTCGGAAATGTCGTAATCGAAAAGATGTCCGAACACATAGGCATCTATGAGGTTAAGACCATAGAATACGGCACCGACGATGATGCTCAGCTGAAAATACTGATTGTACGACTGATAGAGGTTGTAGATATTTGACGTGGGATAGTTGGCGTAGCCTGCCAGCTGGGTAGCTCCGCCGTTATTGACCCTATACAGATACTCCTTCTTGAACTTGGCCATGTTGGTGCCATTGGTGTAGATGAAATAGCCCGCACCGGCAAAGCAGGTGTATATAATAGGTATTTTCCAAGCTTGATGGTTATAAACCTGTCCGGCACCAGGAAGAAGCGACCAGAGAAGAGCCTTGGTGGCCGAGTGTTCCTTCTTAACGGTGGTGTTTTTCGCCCCCCCCTTAACATTTGGAGAAGACTGGATTCTGCGCGCTCTCGGAGAATTCGTAACGGAGGGAGACGCGGTAGCGGGTGAGGCAACCGTTGGTGTAATTGCGGAGGCGGTATCGGAAGCGGATTGAGGCGGTATCGTGTCTTGCGCCTTGAGGCCGAGAGCAGAGGCAATCAAAAACAAAGCCAGAAAGACTCTGGCTCTGCACACGTCAATTATGAAAAACTTTAAAACGATTGCCCCTAGTAATTTTGCGTATATTCAAATAGGTCACTTCTTCAGCAGCGACACGAGACGCTCAAAGTCGGCGTCGGTGTTGAAGTGTATAGTCAAAGTGCCTTTGCCTCGGTTGTTACGCCTAACCTCAACTTCAGACTGCAAGTACTTCTTCAATCCACTACAGGCATCGGTATAAGTTTTCGGGAGAGCCTGTTTCTTGTCAGGCTTTGCCGTAACCTTGGGTTTGGCGGTGGTCTTGGCCATCATCTCGGTATCATGAACGGAGAGTCCGCGTTCTATGATGGCGTGAAGGATAGAGGTGTGCCTGTCAATATCCTTAACACCTGCGAGCACACGAGCATGAGCCATGCTTATCTCGTCGTGCTGGAGAGCCAGCTGAGTCTCGGCAGGCAAGGTAAGCAGACGTAGGTAGTTGGTGATGACCGAGCGGGACTTGCCAAGACGCTCGCTGAGTTGCTCATGGGTAAGGCTACATTCCTCCATCAAAGCATTGTAGGAGAATGCCACCTCCATAGCGTTGAGGTTCTCACGCTGAATGTTCTCAACGAGAGCCATCTCCATCATCTGACCGTCGGTGGCAACACGCACATAGGCAGGGACTTCCTTCAAACCTGCCAACTTTGAAGCACGGATACGACGCTCGCCGGCGATGAGCTGATATTTGCCATCGGGCATCTGACGAACGGTGACAGGGGTAATGACACCCTGCTGCTTTATCGACTGAGAGAGTTCGTTGAGAGCATCCTCGTCAAACTCCTTGCGTGGCTGGAACGGATTCGCCTCAATCTTGTCGATAGGAATCAAAGATATGGCGGCTGTGACGGAGGTCTTGGTCTGTATGGCATCGATATTTATATCGCCCAAAATAGCGTCAAGGCCGCGGCCTTTCACGGGAGGTTTCTTTGTGGCCATTATTTCTTAAGGTTGTTACGTCGCAAAATCTCGTTGGCGAGATTGATGTAATTGATGGCGCCGCTGCATGTGGCGTCGTACATTATAATTGACTTGCCGTAGCTTGGAGCCTCGGCCAGTTTGGTGTTACGATAGATGAGAGTGTCGAAAACCATGTGCTTGAAGTGACCGCGGACGTCATCAACAACCTGACGAGCAAGACGCAGACGCGAGTCGTACATGGTGATGAGCAGACCTTCTATGCCGAGCTGCGGGTTGAGGCGAGTCTGGACAATGCGGATGGTGTTGAGCAGTTTGCCGAGTCCTTCGAGGGCGAAATACTCGCTCTGGATGGGAATGATGACCGAGTCGCTGGCAGCAAGCGCGTTTAGGGTTATTAGGCCGAGCGACGGGCTGCAGTCGATGATGATAAAATCGTAGTTTTCCTTGACAGGCTCGATGGCCTTCTTGAGAAAATACTCGCGCTGTTTTTCGTTGACCAGCTCAAGTTCTGCGCCCACGAGGTCGATACGAGTGGGGAGCAAAGAGAGATTCGGAGTATCGGTTTCGATGATACAGTCGTCGGCGGGAGCGTGCCCGAGCAGACACTCGTAAACGCCTTTGTCCACCGATTCAGGATCGATGCCGAGGCCCGAAGTGGCGTTAGCCTGAGGGTCAGCGTCGATAAGCAACACCTGATACTCAAGGACCGCAAGAGCAGCGCTGAGGTTGGTTGCCGTGGTGGTTTTTCCGACGCCACCTTTTTGGTTAGCGATAGATATGATTTTACCCATAATTTAGATTTCTCGCAATAAGACAGCCCAAACGACCCGTCCAGCGGAAGCCGGACAAAAGCCAAGGCGCCGATGCCTTGGCCTCGGCGCATGGAAATTAATAGGAGAGATTCATATCGTCGAGCGGAGCCGAGCCGTCAAGGTTGATGGGTTCGTTGTGACGCTCTTCGACAACGACAGGAGGAGGTACGATACCCGTCTCGATGAACGAGAAGGCATTCTCAAGGCCCTGTTTGAACTTCTCGAAATCCTCTTTGTAGAGGAACATCTTGTTTTTGTCGATATAGAATTGGCCCGTGGCGTTGTCAAACACCTTGCGGCTTTCTGCAATGGTAATGAACTTATCACCACCTCTAGTCTCCTTCACGTCAAAGAAATAGCGGCGTTTGCCAGCAGGAATCGACTGTGAATACAACTCTTCTTTTCTGTTTTCTGTGTAATCCATTTCTACTTATTTATATACGTTGAACGAAATGCAAAAGTAAATATTTTTTTTAACATTGTAGGCAGTCGCACGCAAAAATATCAACAGATGGCGTTTTAAATAGTCAATTTGACAATATAACTTGGAGTGCAACACTGTTATAGCTCTGCATTAAGTCCGTATCAAGTCCGTGTGGTTGCGAGGGCGGATTGAGGATTAGTAATTTTATGTTTTAATCGGAATCCATGACGAGACGGACTGAGAACCCGTAGGTCCTGAGGGCATCCATAATCATGAGTGAGTTATTTGTGAAAGACAAACACATCGCGGTGCAATTGTATAAGGAGTTCGCACTCGAATAGCAACCATACGAGCCATCGTAGTACACCTCCGTGCCGTCACGAATTCCTGCAGTCGGCAAAAAAATGCAACCAGCACCCTGCATCTGATCCCACTCGTTCATTGTTAAGACGTATGTATCATCGGCGACACCCGATTCATTGACATTTACATTGACATTTAGAAGTGTTGAGACCCCGCTCGGATGGACATATACATCGGGAAATATTATCAAACCATACACGTCGCCCACTGTCGCCTTTGAACACCTCACATTGTCATACCCACAAGCGGTTGAGGCGGAACGCGTTTCCAAAAGGTATGTCCATTCGTCAGATGTCAATGTACGCCACATTCCTGGCTGATTACCACCGTTGCTTATGGCATTATACACTCCCCAGTCAGCGTTGGCATACTCGCCCGTCAGGTCATTCTCGGAAGTGCCGCCGATATAATAATCCTCATATGTTGAGCTCGTGTCCCGAGGCTGATAGGCATTGGCTCCCGAGTTCCAGCCGCTGGTCCCCCATCCGAAGAGGTCTATCCAGCCTTTGTACGATGGAGATGCTATGTTGGCATTGTCCTGTCCGATGTAATCCCACTGGTTTTCAGCGAAGCGCCATGTACCACTTTCTGTCCCTCCGGTTGCAACCGAATGTAAACCACTTGGACAGTACTGCAGATTTCCTTTCGAAAAACGAACCTGACGGCCAGCGGCGACCGAGAACAAGGCGTTAGACGCACCGTTTTGGTCAAAGCCGCCCACACATGAATCCTGCGGGGGTTCGGGGGCAATTGTGTCAGTCGGGGTTGTCGGGTCTCCAGAGACAACGGTGACATGGCACACGTCGCTCTTGTCGTTGGCATACACCGTGATGTCGCACTCGCCCAACGCCACAGCAGTAAGCAAACCATTTGCGTTCACTGTCGCCACCGCTGGACGGCTGCTTCTCCAATTCAATTCATAAGGGGCGTCGCTCGGCAACACTACTGCCGCCAGCTGACAGGTAGAACCCACTGTCAACTCAACCGAATCGGGACGGACTATAACGCTGTCAACCAACACCTCGTCGGGATGGCAACCCAAAAATCCAAGCAGCACACATGACAAGACTGCAATAATTGAGAATCTTTTCATTTTCACAGCTTTTGTTGGTTTATTTGGGTTTCGCTCAGTTCTTCTTATGTGTCATAATATCCAGCACAATATCATCGGTTTCATTCATGCCGTCGTGACCTAAACGGCCCAGGTTGGAGATGGAGCAGTCAACATCGCGCTCCGACAATCCGTCGGTGGCATCGACCACCTTGTCGTGGCAGGCCAGCTCGGCGCTGACGAAGGCGCTATACAACCCAGTGGACATCTTGAGAGCGCAACTGGGCTTGGCTCCGTCACATACCATGCCGGCTATGGTGTTGATGAGGTTTTTGATGGCATAGCAGACCTGCTCGTAGCCTCCCCCCTGAAGGTAGGTTATGGCAGAGGCCACTCCTATGGAAGCGTTGACAATGCCGCAGAGCGCCGACAGACGTCCTATGCCCTGCTTGACATATATCGACATCAGATGACTGATAATCAGCGCACGAATCATACGTTCCTCATCGACACCTGTTATTTTGGCATACTCGTAAACGGGCAGTGTGCAGCAGATGCCTTGATTGCCTGAACCCGAATTGCTATAGACGGGCATTGTGCAACCGTCCATACGGGCGTCGCTGGCAGCCACGGTGTTGGAAACCACCGTGTGCACAGTGTCTCCGCTACGATTGGCTTCCATCAGTATCTTGCCGACACAAAGACCATAGCCCTTCTTGCCCTCCTCGGCGGCGGCTGCGTTGTAGCGCACGGTATCGTGTATAAAGCGCAGCTCTTCGATAGGGCTTGTGGTGGCAAATTCAAGCACTTTCTCAACAGAAAGCTTGCAACATCCCGTCTCATCGTCTCCGCATGGATTTGAGTCCGACTCCTGCATCATGGAGTGCTTCTTCATACCGTTTTTCTCGACCAAAGTAAAGTTTGTGTGGCGCCCCGAAATAATGGCTCTGGCGCTGTCTTCGCCTGCCTTGCAGACGCATTCGATATAGAGCTTGTCGCAGATAACCTTCACTCCGATTGAGACGTCATCCGTGTGCCGTTCAAGCCATCGTTTGGCTTTCAACACATCGTACTCGTCAACATTGAGCACCTCAAGCTGCCTGTCTGAGTCTCCCGCCACGATGCCTATGGCAACTGCGATGGGGAGGCCTATCATCCCCGTGCCGGGTATTCCGACTCCCATCGCGTTCTTGTAAACGTTCTTGCTGAGGAAGAGCTCTACCTTCTCTGGCTCTCTACCAAGCACCTCCCGAGCCTTGGTGGCACAAAGTGCTACCGCCACTGGCTCGGTGCAGCCGGTCGCAAGAACGACTTCTCTCTTTATGAGGTCGATCAGTTGTCGGCGGGTACAGTCGTCCATGAGTTTTTGTTGATAAGTTTTATGTTGATATGTTTTTTGCTTATTTGTTGAATATCTTCTGCCAGTTCTTGTATTCTCTATCTTTCCAAGCGCCGTTGTGATAGACGTATGAAGCGATGGCGGGAATGACGGTGGTGCCTTCGGCATAGACCATCTGCTGCAGCTCTTCGCTCACCTTGCCCCAGCTGCCGGCCTCGAGGAGTGTGGAACTCGAGCAAGCGCCGTCACGCACATCGGCAACGGTTATCTGGATAGCATATTTGTGCATCGGAACCTCGTGACCGAGGATCTCGGCACATACGACGGTGTCCTGGGCGAAGTTCTTGGGTGTGCCGCCGCCGACC
>JAFZTV010000047.1 GCA_017618625.1 Bacteroidales bacterium
CATTCAAAACCCTGGTGGCTACAGAGCGGGTGTCCACCTCTTCCCATTCCGAACAGAGAAGTTAAGCCCCGCATCGCCGATGATACTGCACTTGTTTGTGGAAAAGTAGGTCGCCGCCACCCTTCTATGGAGCATCACTAAAAAAGTGGTGCTCCTTTCTTTTTATTGCATTTACAGTGGTTGGATAAATTGAAAATCCCACTATCCAGCTAAGCAAAATTTAAGATTGTGCAATATTAACGGTTCAAAACCTTTACCTCGTACCAATCTTTTATGATTTCGTTGCTCGACGTGAAATGTCGGAATGACGGATAACGGCCTGTCTTTACTAATTGTTGCAGCATCGGTTGGCACATTGTCTCTTCGCCTGTCTCATCACCGATATGTACCATGCGATTGACTATGGCCTTTGGTAGCAGGCGTTTGATAAGTATTTTCGACAAAGTGGCAGGCTTTATGCTTCCTTCCGGCTTCTCAGTTGAGAGACCTGTCTCTGTGAATATCTGTTTGACGCAGTCGTTATATAGCTTGCAGTCGCATAGCTGCTCGTATGGGGCTGTCCGAAAGATGTTTACAAGTTCGTTGTCCCAAAGTGGCAGCAGTACTTCGTGGCCGAAAAAGCCATACACTTTGGTGGAGTTTACAATCTGCTGTGCCTGACGGTTCTGCATGATGAACCATTGGTAGGCAGAAACGGGTGAGATGCCAGCGTCTATGGCTTTCTTGAACTGTCCGGTTACTTCCTTTACTATTGATGGGCTGGCGCGATATTCGAAACTGCGCAGCACTATGGACATGGCAAGTTCTCTTACAGACGAACTGGGCGTGATGTCTCCTTTGCGGATATGGCTTCCAGCTAGAAAGTCACCTGAATGACCGGGGATGAACACCGTGTCCGCCTTAATCTCGCCTTGCTCAATCATCCGTTTGATGCCGAAATATTCGTATAACCACACAAAGTTGGTATAGTCGCCGACATACCTGTAGTAATCCGCAAACCCCGTCTCGTCAAGATAGCCACTGTTCTTATATGCCAGTTCAGGGCCATTTATAAATATATATCTGAACCCCAGCTTTTCCGCCGTTGTGCGTGCATGGCGTTCTTCATCGCTTCCATCGTGTCCGATATGGTAGCACACGGCTTCGTCAATGCCGTTTTTTTTGAGCATGGCCGCAATCAGACGTGAGTCGTAGCCTCCGCTCAGTGGTATGGCGACAGGCCTGTTCCCAATGGCTTTGATGCAGCGTGTAAAGATTTCTTCTATACATCCGCGCAGTTCTTCGACAGTAATCAGTCGTTCTTCCTCGCAGTGACACTCAAAGCTCCAGTATTGTACTGTTTTTGCTTCTGTCCCGTGCCAACATACCATTGCCGCTGCCGGCACTTGTCGGATGTCTTTCAAGAGCGTCTTCCCGGCAAAGGTGTTGCCCGAGGCGCGGTATTCTGCCAGTGCCATTCGGTCAACCCTTCCATCGTTGGAAAGACTGTATGGTTGGTCGGCAATGGTGCTGCCGTTGTAATATATTGGTATGGATCGAATCCTGTCAACCGCCGCGGCCTTTAGGTTCTCGCGGTTAACTATCACCGCAAAATGTCCGTTAGCCTCCCTCAATAGGCGCAGCAGTGAGGCTTCGTCCGATGCCGAAGCAAAGTGTCTGGCCAGATTCTGGCCAGACACTACTTGGTTGTTGTCGTAACAAAAACCACAGACATACACCCCTTCTTCCTGATGCCAATTGTGTCTAGACAAATCCAGGTGCATAGACTTTCGAAGGCTGGTGGTGTCAGTTGGTTTGTTTTATACTATTTTGCCGAGGGCATGAATATCTGGTTCTCCGAGTATATCACATCTCCTCCGCGTTCCAGCTGCAGGAATCCGCGGATGTTGTATATCGGACCTTGATTCATCTGCACATTAAAGCTTATGCTATATGAGCCGTCGTCGTTCATACGCAGATAGTTGACCGAATCGTCAAACTCGTTGGGGCCGGTGACGTGGTCCATTACGTTGAATACGTTGTCATCGATGGTAGGATAGTTCTCCATGTCTTCGGGGTCGGAAAAGTTGTAGCACATTCCCACTGCGTAAGGCATATCAACATTACCTAAATTAACCGTTCCAAATACGGTAAGCACCTCGTTCACATAGTCGTAATCAGTGTTGTCAATCGTTATCGAGGCCTCGCCGCTATGTCCGGGCATATCGGCGGGGTCCATGTAGAAGCGCTCGCTGTAGTAGAAGTCGCCGCTGCCTGTAGCGCTGGCAAGATACAAATAGGCGCGGGCCTCTTTACGGTTATCTACTCTTATGTGAGATGTGACGGTGAATTCCGTGCTGTCCGAGTTTACGTTGACAATGCGGTGATACTCTCCTTCACGGTTGTTGCTGCCGTTAAAATAGCGTGGCAGATTGTTCTCTGCTCCCACGGGGAAATAGCCGATGCCGTAGCTGTAGCTCTGCTGCATGTCTTCGTCAAAGAACTCGCTCAGGTGCAGCCCTTCGGTCTTGATTTTCGCCGTCCACGTGATGGTGGCGTAAGTGTAGTTGTTCTCTACCGACCATTCGGCGTTGCCTATGGTGTACTCTACATCGGTTTGAGTGACCGTTGATGTGTTGTCGTCTGGAGTGACGTTGTCCTCGAGGGGGTCACATGCCGCAAAGGTGAAAAGCAGCGCGGCGGCTGCCAAAAGTCTCAATGTCTGTTTCATAATATTGTGGTTTAAAAACATTTGTCTAATCACTAATCACTAATCACGATTCACTAATTCAACGGTATCAGCGTACCAACCACCACGTTGTTGTTGGCCTCCGTCTGGCTTTCTACACGCGAAACGCCGCGCTCTGCTCCCGTCACGGGTGTCACTATGGTGACTGTTGCGCCGTTGGCCAAGATGAGGCTCTCCACAAAAGCCTTCATCCCGCCGTCGTACGTGCAACCTCTACCAAAGTTGAATGCTGGCACCTGCGAGCGGTTGCAGGTTACCTCCTCCGTCTGCGGTACTGTGGCGAGGTTGTAGATGGTGAAACTCTGGAGTCCGTTGTTCAAATTCGGTTTGTAATAGAAGCCTTCGGCATCGAACTCGCTATACATTGGCCAGTCGGACGGGAGGGTGTTTTCGGTGATTTGGTAGGTATTGGAGTTGAAAGTGAAGAGAGAGTAACCGCTGGTCCACGAATAGTTCTCTTCGTCGCTAACGTACACAGTATTGTAGTCACCTTCATTGCCGTAGTAAGACCCAAAATATCCGTTGGCCACTTTGGTGGCTGTGGCTGGGTTGCCGTCGGTGTTGACTAGGTAGATACTGCTACCATCATCGGTCATAACAGAGACGAAGTATTTTCCGCCGATGCAGCGCATCGTAGGATTACCGTCCATGGGTATGTCTTGTATGCGTGGCAGTGTTCCGTCTGGTGCCATGATGGATGCCACATGGGGGATATTGCTGCCATAACTTATACAAGTGCCGAGGTGTCCGTTGTTGTCGGTGATGGCGTAGGCGATGTTTATCGCCTGTTCGGCTGTGCCGGGCATAACATCTATGACGCTGAGCGACGAGCCGTTGTCGTGCAGGCGCGAGAGGCCTCCATAATAGGTTCCACCTGCAAGGAAGATGTCGCCGTTATGCTGGCAGATGAGCCCGAGCTTACGCAGGCGGTCGCCGGTGATGTCGCCATCGAGAGGCACGCCGTCAAATCCTCCAATACCAACAACTCCCGCATTGCCGTAACCTGGCACGTTGACTATGCAGAGGGGGAAGGCATTGATGCCGTTGAGGTCGAATATCTTACCGTCGCTCTTGCGGATGAGGAAGTTCTCAGTATATTGGACACTGTGGTCCACCATGCCGCGTATACGGTCCTGCATACTCTCGCTGAAGCCTGAATAGTCGTCACAATAGTAGCGGCATCCCACCAACCAGATATACTTCTCGCCCACCGGCACGGCCTGACAGACGGTGATGCCTATGTTGCGCTGGATCTCGGTCACCAGGCCTTCGTCGTCGCACTGGTAGTTGTAGGCAACCAGCTGCATGTTGCCGCTCTCGTCGATGCTGTAGAGCATCTGCTGTGTGTCCTGCCCTTTGGCGTTGCCGCCGTTCGAGCCGAGAGCAAGGTACTTCACCCCGTTGAGGTTGATGCCGTCCAGTTTGAAGGCGGCGTCGCCTTTGTCTTTCTTGCACGCCGACAGCGTGAATACCAGCACTGTTACCAGCAATAAGCTGAAAATGTTTCTCGTTTTCATTGTGATGGATTTTTTTATGTTGTGCAATTTGTGTCTCTTCTTATTCCACCTCCAGTTTCAGCTCTCCCTGGCTCGAGTGCTTGATTTTGTTGGGTTTGGTATATCCCACTATGTTCGCGCCGAAATACAGGTGCGCCGCCTTCATCTTCGTCACCCGCATGTCCGACAGGTAGTCGAGTGTCAGGTACAGCTGGAACACCCTACCTATGTTGAAGCTTATCGACGCCGACGGGCTGAAGAAGTCGGGTCTCCGTCCGTCGAAGGTAAACGAGTTGGCGGCCGCCAGCTCCAGCCAGTCAAACAGGTTGAAGTGCACCGACAGCGTCGTGTTCTGGCGGAATATCACCTTGCTGTTCTTTCCCGGCTCGAATTCTCCGTGAAACAGCGCTCCGAACCTCAGCATGTTGTTCAGCGACCATGAGGCTCCTAGATACACCTTCGTCGGTATGGCATACCAGAACTTCTCTGTCGTCACCGCGGTGTCGAGCAGCGCCATCAGCGAGTCTTTCAGCGAGTTCGTATAGCCTGTGTCCACGCCGCCTTGACTGATTACTCGGTTAAGGTCTATTCCTTCAAACGACACCGTGTCGTTCCCCTTCGTCGACAGCTGCACAGGGTTCTGCGTCCAGTGTATTCCGGGTCCCAGGTCTATGATGCTGGCCGAAAACACAAAGTCTTTCCATTCATATTTTGCGCCCAGGTCGAACGTGAATCCCATGCTTTTCGGCAGCAGCTGCTTCACCGTGTTCATGTTGAAATCGTTGAACATGTCGGTGTTTATCCTCAATCCCTTCGAGTCGTTCACTATTGGCGCCACTCCCGACGTGTAGGCATACAGGTCCGTCGTCGCCATCAGGCGCGTGTTTGCCGAGTCGGTTATCAGGTGCAGCCCCAGCTTGTCCAGCGCCACCATCTCCAATCCGTTCAGCAGGTTCAGCCTCAAGCCCACCGTTGCGTCGGTGTTCGGTATCTTCATTGCGAATCCGAGCGAGTAGTGCATATACATCTGCAGGCGGAATATGTTGTCGTCGCCCAGGTTTATGTCCGTCACGTTGCCTTCGCGGCCGTATTCGCCGAAGTTTCCGTCCGTCAACAGTCTCAGCGTGTTCAGCGGCAACGTCACCGTGGTGTTCACCTTCATCCCGCTGCCGAAGTTGAAATACATGTCCTTAATCCTGAATCCGAATCCAACCATGTCCATCCCGAAGTTCAACCCCAGGCGGGCGCGCATCTGGTTCTTGACCGTCATCTTGTTCATTATCGAGTCTATGCGTATTACCGCTCCCTCGTTGTCGTGCATTATCACGTCGCTGAATCCCAGCGGCAGCGAGAAGTCTATGTCAAACCGTGGCATGGTGACATAGAATTTGGCGTTGTTCGGAAACATAGCCGGGTTCAGCTTCGTCGCCATCGGCGAGCGGAACGAGTGGTATCCCAGGTCGTTGTTGCTATACAGCTGTGCCTTTGCCGGCATGCTGGCGGCCACCATAATTAGCAGCGCCGCTATTATGAGTCTTGCTCTGTTCATATCTGGTAGGGGAGTTGTTGGTTATTACTTGTCGGTTAGTGAACGGTTTATGCTTACGTGCGCGCCGGCCGAGATGAAGAGTCTCAGCTTCAGCATGTCCTGCTCGCGCAGTATCACATACGGATGCCCTGGGTCGGTCGGGTCAACCACCGCGCCGTCGGCCATCGACACTATATGCATCTTCACTTCTAGGTACTTCGACCTCGAAAGATCTTTCAGCATCTGCGACGACAGCGGGAACTTCAGTTCCGAGTTCGTGTGCCCCACCGAGCGGTTCGCTATGTACGCCGTTCCCACCGGGTCGTTCGGGTTCGTGTAGGCTATGTTCGACGGCACCTGCTCCACACGTGGCGACTCTATGTAGCTGTCGCCCTTCAGCAGGTTGTCCGTCACGTATGTCCGCTTGTCCTCCGCCATTCCGCGTAGCTCCAGCCTCAGGTTGAACGGCATCGAGTTCTCCGCCTTCAGCACCAGGTAGTTGCACGTGTCGTCCTCTCTCAGCGCCACCGATATACCGTTCTCGTTATACGAGGTGTAGTCCGTATATTGCGCCAGCCCCGAGCAGTCCGCCTCTATCGTGTCCACTTCGGTCATGTTGCCCACATACAGCAGCGCCGAGTACTCGATGGCAGCGCGTGTCTTCACATCCATGCTCTCCACAAACAGGCGGTCGTCCAATGTCAGCAGGCTCGGGTCTATCGTGGCCAGCGCAGCCTGGTCGGTGGCTACTATCGTCAGCGCCGTGCTTATGTGCATCTGGTATGCGTCGTTGAATATGATGTTCGATATGTCCTCGTTGTTCAGTATGCGGATTGTTCTCGCCTCGTCGTTCGTGGCCGACGCCAGCTGCACCAGACTCATTCTGCTCCCGTCGCCTATGCTCGAAAGCGGTATCTTTTTCGTATATTTCGTCCCGTCGCCGTCATACACGTAGAACTCGTCGTTGTCCCGGCATGCTTGCATCGCCTCGTCGGTCATCGGCACACGCAGGTCCATCGTCAGCACTATCGTGTCCAGATACACCTCCACGCCGTATTTCGACAGCGAGTCCGTCGTACCCGTGATGTTCGGGCACAGCGCCGCGTCGAAGGTCACAAATAGGTTCTTCAACCTTATGTCGTTCTCCCTCAGGTATCGGCCCAGCTTCACAGGGTTGTTGTGCCTCAGCGTCGTGCGGTACAGCTCGTAAGGCTCGCTGCCGTCCTTGCGTGCCGTACGGCCTTTGCGTGCCGCGCGCTTCCCCTTGCTGCTGGTAAAGTCCAGGTTTGTCGTGCTGTGATATTCCGCATAAAGCGTCAGCAATCCCGACTCCGCGTTCGTGTTCACGCTCACATACAGGTTGTCGCTCGAGTCCATCGCCCTGATAAACTCCACCAGCGTGTCCATGTGCGCCTCGAAATAGGCCAGCGGAAAACCGTATGTCGGGTCGAAATCTCCCTGCACTCGCAGGTTGTCCAGGTTGAAATCTTCTTTTTTCACGCAGGCGGTGACAACAAAAAGCGTCAGCACCAGCGCCGCGATAGTCTTGTATCTCATCATATTGTGTTGATTGTTGTTTAACGTGTGTTTATGTGTATATACTATATGACGCTGCAAAGTTACGAAAAAAAGCCCATACCCCAACAATAAAATATCACACCACCACCCAAACCCATCCAAAACCCCATCCCACCCACAATTCCCAAAACTCCCATCCCACCCATAATTCCCAACATCCACCCCACCCAATCAATCCCACTAAGATCACAGCTCACAGCTCACAGCTCACAGGTCACAGCTCACACTAGGAGAAATGTAGGAGAAATACCGAAGGGGTATTGGATGGGTATAGAATGTGTATAGGAGATAATACGTACTTGATACGGTGTTGATACGGAGTTAATACGGCGTTGATACGGAGATGAACACTGTTTAGCACTGTGCGCCAAACTGTTGCAGGTGCGTTTTTTGCACCTCTGTTGACGTCGGTATTAATGAAATACCGCCCAACCAATTGATAGATATGCTCTTGCGAAAACTCATATTTATCGTTCTGATTTTACAAAGATACCACTCTCCTTAAATAAATACAACCAAAAAGCAACTTTTTTTATCATCATTTTTGACTTTTTTAATCCCCTCCAACCCCGACTCTCCACCGTCGCTTCAAATTGCTTTTGCAAAATGGAAATAAATTTTTATATTTGCAATTCCATATCACAATTGACACACACATAAATATTTGATAATGAGACCCGATTTTTCTAAAGTAGATTTCAAATCCAACGATGCAGCCAAGCAGAGCTTCGAAGAGTGGGAAAAAGCCAACCACATCGAGAAAAACTGGCTGACTCCCGAGCAGATTGACGTCAAGCCCGTTTATGGTCGCATTGACCTCGACGGCATGGAACACCTCAACTATGCCGCCGGCATCGCGCCTTTCCTCCGTGGACCTTACAGCACCATGTACGTCATGCGTCCGTGGACCATCCGTCAGTACGCCGGATTCTCGACCGCCGAGGAGTCGAACGCCTTCTACCGCCGCAATATCGCCGCCGGCCAAAAAGGTCTTTCCTGCGCCTTCGACCTCGCCACCCACCGCGGCTACGACTCCGACCACGAGCGCGTTGTCGGCGATGTCGGTAAAGCTGGAGTGGCCATCGACAGCATCCTCGACATGAAGATACTTTTCGACCAGATTGACCTCGGCAAGATGTCCGTCTCCATGACCATGAACGGCGCCGTGCTCCCAATCTTGGCCTTCTATATCATCGCCGCCGAAGAGCAGGGCGTCAAGCAGGAACAGCTGCAGGGCACCATCCAGAACGACATCCTCAAGGAGTTCATGGTGCGCAACACCTACATCTATCCCCCGCTGCCTTCGATGAAAATCATCGCCGACATCTTCGAATACACCTCGAAGAACATGCCCAAGTTCAACTCCATCTCCATCTCCGGCTACCACATGCAGGAGGCAGGCGCCACCGCCGACATTGAGTTGGCCTACACGCTCGCCGATGGAATGGATTACCTTCGCACTGGTGTGAACGCCGGTATCGACGTTGACGCATTCGCTCCCCGTCTATCGTTCTTCTGGGCCATCGGCATGAACCACTTCATGGAGATAGCCAAGATGCGCGCCGGCCGTCTGCTGTGGGCCAAAATCGTGAAAAGTTTCGGTGCAAAGAATCCAAAATCACTGGCATTGCGTACCCACTCCCAGACTTCAGGCTGGTCGCTGACCGAGCAAGATCCGTTCAACAACGTGGGTCGCACCTGTATCGAGGCCATGGCAGCAGTATTGGGTCATACCCAGTCGCTCCACACCAACGCCCTTGACGAGGCCATCGCTTTGCCAACGGACTTCTCTGCCCGTATAGCCCGTAACACCCAGATATACATCCAGAACGAGACGAAAGTTTGCAAGCACATCGACCCTTGGGCAGGTTCTTATTATGTTGAGACTCTGACCAACGAGCTGGTACACAAAGCATGGGAGCACATTCAGGAAATCGAGAAACTGGGCGGCATGGCAAAGGCCATCGAGACCGGTCTTCCAAAGATGCGAATCGAAGAGGCCGCAGCAAGAACTCAGGCCCGTATCGACTCTGGCGTTCAGACCATCGTAGGCACCAACAAATACCGTCTTGACCATGAGGATCCCATCGA
>JAFZTV010000048.1 GCA_017618625.1 Bacteroidales bacterium
GCACATAGGTCGATGGCGCTGACGCCCTGGTCGAGGAGACTGCGGCTGACGGTGAACTGCGGCACACCGTCGAACACAGAGAGCAGAGTGGCGCGGTCAAGCGTGTTGAGCTGCTCGGTGGTACCCTTGCCGAAAAGGAGCTCTGAGGCGGCGACTGCGGTCTCATAGTCCTCGACGCTGTGCACACGGCATGTGATGTCCTTCGCCAACGCTTTCTGTAGCACACGACGTTCGGGAGCCTGAGCATGCTCGGCTTCGAGGGATTCTATCTCTTCCTTCGAGAGGAGGGTGAAGATACGTATGTAGCGTGCGGTGTCAACATCGGAGCAGTTAAGCCAGAACTGATAGAACTTATATGGAGATGTCTTCTCCGGGTCGAGCCATACGTTGCCACCTTCGGTCTTACCGAACTTGGTGCCGTCGGCCTTGGTGATGAGCGGGCAGGTAAGTGCGTAAGCCTCGCCACCTTCCATACGGCGTATAAGCTCGGTGCCGGTAGTGATGTTGCCCCATTGGTCGGAGCCACCCATCTGGAGACGGCAGTTCTTTGTGCGATAAAGGGTGAGGTAGTCGAATCCCTGAAGGAGCTGATAGGAGAACTCGGTGAAGGAAATGCCCGTTTCCATGCGTTTCTGCACCGAATCTTTCGCCATCATATAGTTGACGGTGATATGCTTGCCCACGTCGCGGATGAAGTCGAGAAAGAGGTAGTCTTTCATCCAGTCGTAGTTGTTGAGTATCTCGGCGCCGTTGACGGGGTTGTCGAAGTCAAGGAATTTCTCGAACTGGTGCTTTATGCAGTCAACGTTATGCTGAACTTCGTCGGGGGTGAGGAGTTTGCGCTCGGCGGCTTTGAAAGAAGGGTCGCCGATCATTCCGGTTGCGCCACCCACAACGGCGAGGGGCTTGTGTCCAGCCAGCTGTAGGTGCTTAAGGAGCATGATGCTTACGAGGTGTCCTATATGGAGGGAGTCGGCGGTGGGGTCGATGCCGACGTATGCAGTGGTCACCTCCTTGGCGAGCTGTTCCTCGGTGCCGGGCATCATGGTGTGGATCATGTTACGCCACTGGAGTTCTTCTACTAAGTTTTTATTCATAGCGGTGGGTTGAATTATATATGATTTATGTAGTTAAGTGAGTCTCGAAATAAAAAAGGGGTGTCGGTCGGAAAGCCGCACCCCCTTTTCCATATCGTGTAATTGTTATCTGATAACGAGTTTGGATGTTGTGGTGGCTTTGCCGCAAACCACATTAATCAGATAGACACCCTTGCGGAGGTTCTGGCAGTTGATCTGTTTCTTATAGTTGCCGGCCTCAACGCGACCAAGGTTTTCAGTTGAAACAATCTTACCACTCATGTCGTAGATGCGAACCATGGTGTTACCGCTTTCGGCGAGGTTGATGTCGAGGGTGGTGTAGGAAGTGGCAGGATTGGGGTAGATTGAGATAGTGGTCTTGCCTGTCGAAACAACCTCACGAACGCCGAGGAAATCTGGGTCAACAACGGTGTTGCTCGTGTCGGTAACATATTTCTTGTCCATGAAGATACCGCGACCGTAGGTACCGAAATACATTGCATAGGGGAACTTTGTCTTGACAAAGACGTTGTTTTCCTCATTGATGCCGTTGTGGGTGAGCAGGGCAATACTCTGAAGAGTATCGATTTGCTGGTGGATGGCGGTCACAGGAACACCCTTGAATTCGCCATAAGTCTCCCACGAAGGAGTTCCGTTGAAGGTGCTTTCCGATGCCACAAAGACACCTTCTTCAGTACCGACATAGACCTCACCAGTGGTATATTCAACCATAGCAGAATAAACCGGAATCTTGGCATCGGCAACCGATTTGGCCTGAGCCGTGTAAGATTCCTGAGAAGCATTGTTGAACATAACCACATTGGGCTCGGAGTTGTCGTCGCCACCAAAGGTAACAACCATGCAGTCCTTACCGTCACGCATGTCAAAAGACATAGAAGTGACCGGACGTCCGAACAACTTGTTGCCGTTGAACTTCAAAGTATCTTTAATCATCTGACAGTTCGGTGAGAGAAAGTTGAAATACTGACCAACAGCGTTATTGGTATCGCTAAGTTCTATGCTATTCAAACCTCTTGTGCGAAGAATAAAGTATGCGTTGTTTGCACTGTCAGAAACAGCTGCATAGGCTGCATCACCATCCCTTGACATAGCAACATGACGGATATCATATCCTTCAGTGCAGTTGACAATGAAAAGCTTAGCCCACTCAATTGTGGAGCTATAGTTACCCATTCCGTGCTCCTCGGAAGACCATACTCTTCTGAAATCCATCGGATTCCAAGCCATCAACACGGTACCCATGATATTTTTAGCTCCAGATCTGTATTTAGAAGTAAGCATGACACGGCTATGATACGGAGACTTAACCCTAATCTTCATGTTCGAGCTAGTGAGAACAAAGTCCTCAGTAAATGTGTATTCAAAAGGATATCCGAAAAATGAGGGATGAGAGAAAACCATCTTGTCGCCAGCCTGTATAGTAAACGGCAGTTTGTTGAAGACAGAATCAATAATACGACCGGCATTGTCCATCGAATCCTTCTTATTCAACTGAATTCTTTCATCACCACGGATAACAACACCCAGTGTATCAATAATAACTGTCAGTGAATCCTTGATTTCTGTGTTGTTCATAGTTTCCCATAAGAGGAGAGAAGGTCTTGTGTAACCGATTGAAGGGACATTACTTAAAAAGCCCTCGCCAGTGGTCCAAGTCTGGGTTTGAGTGTAGTCACTATAGTCTTTGTATGTACGACCAAACTGAAGGTCTTCTGCAGAGACCATCAATCCACGAGCCTCAGTAGGAAGAGCCCTCTGGAAACGAGAAGCTGCGCAAGGTCCACCACTACCGGTGAAAAGGATGTTGGCGCTATGGTTAACCTCGGCGTCGTTGGAACCGGAACGCGAAGCAAGGAACGGGGAAGCCAAATCAGTGGCACCCATAATCAGCGAACCATCGGGACAAATTGCGAAATCAACAACCGGAACTGCGTTAAGACCATACGATATATTCTCGAAATAATTCAATGATGTGCTGTGATATACACCACCGTTGGTTGCCACAAAGAACGACTCGCCATTCTGAAGAATCTGCTTAATTCCTGAATGAACAGCAATCGGGTTGTTATAGACGTATGACATATAGTCGCCCATATTGAGGGAAGCCTCGCTGTAAGAGTTGTTGGTCCACTGGTAGATGGAGTTCTCCACAAATCCACGACCCGTCCAAATTGTTTCTCCTCCAACATAGATTGTCTTCGGGTCAACCGCATCGACCATTATCGTACCACAATTCTCACCATTGCGAAGGGTTGAGAATGGTTTAACAGAAGACGTATTAAGCTTGAGCCAAGTCTGTTGGTCGCGCGAGAGATAAACGCCCTCGAATGTACCCTCGGTCGTGAAAACCAATGCGTAAAAATATCTTGCATCAGATGGAGCGACAGCTATTTTAATATTTCCACCTGCCTGAGCGAAAAGCGGCTCGTTGGCAGTGATGCACACCGGAGCCTGCACATTGGTCTCATTCTCGACATTAGAGATGCGGTAGATAGCACCAGGAGTGGTGAAGTAGAGGATTTTTCTGGTTGGAACCATTTCGAGGTCGCGAACAACGCCGTCGAAAATCTTCGTGCAAGTAGCCCAATCATCGGTCGTTGTGTAAAGGCCGTTCTCTGTGGCTGCGAACTGACGGTGAATCGAACCACTCTCATAGAGTGAAATTTCATTGATGAAATAAAAATCACCATTGTCAGCAGGGTCGACAAGCTGGGTGAAAGTTTCGTTCTGCAACTTCCAAAGACCGCGACCGCGCGATGCCATTGCAGCAGTGTCGTTGCCAATGACATAACCGCTCTCGCCAGTACCGACGAAAATGACGCCTGCGTCATTTTTCGCCATAGTGGTGATGGGGAGAGTGAGCTGGCTTCCATCCGACAAATAACAGGGAACGAAACGCCACTTGTCGAGAGCGTTGGCGGCGGTTTTCTTGTAGAGACCACCCAGAGCAGTACCGGCATAGATTGTTTCACCGTCCATCAGCAATGACGAGACTCTGCCACCGATGTTTTCAGGACCGATTTCCTGCAGGTTTGTCACATTGTAATTGGCTTTTGTCTGCGCATCGGCAGTTGCCGAAAAACAAACAAGCAGACCTGCAAAGACACCAAGAAGTAGTTCTTTACTTTTCATAAGTTATTATTGATTAATTTGTTATTCGAAACCATTATATACAAATAGATAGCAAAGATACAATTTTTTTTTATATATCCAACCTTTTTCGAAAAAAGTGTCTCTTTTTATGGAAAATGTTGCTGAACGATTCCACACGGACAAAACTCATCTAAACATTAACGATGTCAAGCCAGCTCATTTCGAAATCATGAATTATCGTCAAGCCTTGATTGGCGAGAAAAAGAAGCATCCATTTCTTTTACATATTGCTGATTACATGAGATTTACAAGTTAAATATTCTACTAACATTTGGTTATCCTACTGCGGTGAGCCTTAGGTGGGAGTTGGGTGAGCCTTAGGTGGGAGTTGATAGGGTCGTGTTAGAAACAACGGCTTGTTATGTACTACTTGTAATGCACTTTTATAGCAGATAGAGAGCACATCCGGCTTATCCTGCTTCCTTGATTGGGATAATGCAACTTTTATGACATTAACACAACTTTTTATTTTAAATTACGTTATATAATAAAGATTGTTGACATATTCTACGCCATGAGATTCAACAAACACATTCACAGAACGTCCAGATGGGTTGGAGCGTGTGTTTTCGTGCTGCTGAGCATTTGTGGAGGCAATGTTTGGGGACAATGCGAAAACAGCATGGAGGGACGTGATTTCTGGCTGATGTTTTTGCACAACGCCGAAGATGTCAATGGAGTAGACAGCATTCCCGAGTTGTCGGTTGTGGCGGCGGCCTCATATACAACTGAAATACAAGTCAGCATACCTCAGTCGGGATGGGCAGATACTGTCGTTGCGCAGCCAGGGGAGGTTGTGCGTGTGGTGCTACCGTATGTGGCAGCTCACGGTTTGCCATACGGAGAGGTTCTGGGGACGGGTGTGCATGTAACAAGCGACGAGCCAATAGCGTTGTATGCGTCAAATTTCAGGTTTAGAATGTTTGACATGACCGCAGTGCTGCCAACGGAACTGCTGGATACGACATACATCATGCAGACGTTTGACGGCACCAACAGCATGGACCTTGACGAGATTGGTTTCGTGGCAGTTGAGGACAGCACCGAATTGTGCATTGTCTTTCGTGCATATACTGAAGTTCCAATCCAGTATGACGACTATCCTTACCCTTGGCTTGAAACATTTGTATCTCAAGACACCCTGCGAACCATGCTTATGAGCGGGGAAACGTACCAGCTGAGTGTCGCTGATTATCCAATGACTTTTTCTGGCGCCAAGGTCTTTTCAAATGGCAAGTCATTCGCTGCATTCCAAGGGTCAATGGAATGTAATGTCCGTTTGGGCAACAACGCCGTAAACAGCACACTTGACCACCTGTATGAGCAAACGATACCCACAAAATACTGGGGAAGACGGTTCTTGGTAATACCGACTTATGACTATGGAGCCGGAAGCGACCTTGTCGAAGTGACGGCGGCCGCTGACAACTGCGAGGTGCGTTTTAACGGCGATTCGGTACACACACTTGCCGAGGGAGAAACATTTCTTATAGAGTTGCGGCAATTTGCGGCCAGTCATGGCGGAGAAACGGAAGGATACCTGATAGAAACCAGCGAACAGGCGTGTGTATTTTTGTACATGGGTGTGGACACGATAACTGACGGAAACGATTTCAACCAATATCACAATATAGGAGACCCCTCGACTGTATATATACCGCCGGTAGAGCAAGGTCCGCCGTCGATGCGGTTTCAGACAGTAAACACAGCGGCAATACAGCAGCACTACGTGAACATCACCGCACGAACGGCAGACACAGCCTATGTCCGATTTGACGGTGGACATCTGAACTTCACGCCGCTGGAGTGCGGTTACAGCTTTGCGAAAGTGATGGCACCAGAGGGAGTTCATAACATCACCACAAGCAACAACAGAGTGCAAGCCATAGTATATGGGCGCGGAAACAGAGAGAGCTATGCATATATAGCCGGTATGTCAACAAACGATTTGAGATACTGGTTCTATGCAAACGATGTGGACATCACGCTCAGAAGCGACACAATACGACTGTGCGAAGGAGACAAAATAGACTTCCTGCTACGCAGCGAAGATGAAGAATTACAGATATCCTGGCTAAGAAACGGTGTTGACGTGAACGAACACGACAGCATCTATCTATTTCAGACAGATGCAGAAAACGAGTACATCATAGCGGCAGCCGTACCCGACAACTGCGACACGCTGAGAGCTTACGTCGTAGTGACGCGAGACACAACGAGTATTGATACAACGATATGCGAGGGTACAGCTTTTGAGATTGAAAATACACCTTACACGATAGCGGGAAACTACGCAATCCGGCTGGGCGAGTGGGGTGATTGCTCTGTCGCAAACTTGAACTTGAGAGTCAAACAACTACCGACTCTTGAAATTGAAACAGAAATTGACTGTGAGAGGGAGAGTCAGCGGGTAACTGTGACCGTAACATCAGACACGGTGGAACCGCTGTGGTGGAGGGCCGTGCCAGAAGACACCCTGCTATATGGACACGAGCAAGACGATACGATATGGGTAGAGCCAACAGGCGAGCAAGGATTTTACGAAGTGACGGCAGGCGATATGTGCAAAGAAAGTAAAAGCGTGATAGTCAACCGAGTGGTGGCAGCAAAAGCAGAATTGGGAGTAAACCCGACGCGACTCACTCCAAACGATATGAGCTTCACGGCATACGACCTGTCGACAGACATCGGGAGAGAATGGTATGTAAATGGGGTTCAGATGGATGAGTACGGCAGAAGTATGACATATTACACCTGCGACGAGGATGACAGCTTGATGGTGACACTAGTGGTACGGAACGACCAATGCCAAGACACCTCAGAAGTGTGGATACATATTGACCGAGAGGCCCTATGGATACCTAACGTGTTCACTCCCGGGAAAGAACCAAACGACAAATTCGCAGTTGTTGGAAGAGATGTGGAGCTAGTATGCATCGACATCTACAACCGGCGCGGAGTGCTGGTTTACCACAGCGACAATCCAACGGAAGGATGGGACGGCACACACAATGGAAAACCCTGCCCACAGGAGGCTTACGTTTGGCAATTGAAATATGTTTCAAAATCGCTGAGAAATTCCCACAAGACGGCGACCGGAACCGTTATGCTTATGCGGTAATCCCGACATGAACGATAGTGCGTTACGGAGCGGCCAACATGACAGCCGCTCTTTTTTTGAGCCCAGTCACAATAAAGGAATGTTGAAGTCGTTAATAAATAATGTTCCCGCGAGGATAGCGGGAGAGGAACGAACAATAACAAAAAAACATAAAAACATGAACGAGACAGTTAACATACAGGAACTGAACGAGCGCATAGAGCGCGAGAGTGCTTTTGTCGATGCGCTGGTGATGGAACTGCGCAAAAACATCATTGGTCAGAAACACATGGTGGAGAGCATGATGATAGGCCTGCTCAGCAACGGTCACATACTGCTCGAAGGTGTGCCGGGATTGGCCAAGACCCTCACCATCACAAGCCTCGCACAGGCTATTGATGCCAAATTCAGCAGAATTCAGTTTACACCCGACTTGCTGCCCGCCGACCTGATCGGTACGTTAATCTACAGCCAGAAGAACGAGAACTTCTTGGTTAAGAAAGGACCTATCTTCTCGAACTTCATACTGGCCGACGAGATAAACCGCGCGCCGGCAAAGGTGCAGAGCGCACTGCTCGAAGCCATGCAGGAGCGCCAGGTGACGATTGGCGAGGCCACCTACAAACTTGACGAGCCGTTCCTGGTGATGGCAACGCAGAACCCCATCGAGCAGGAGGGCACCTATCCCCTACCCGAGGCCCAGGTTGACCGTTTCATGCTGAAAGTGGTCATCAACTATCCGCAACGCGACGAAGAGCGTCAGATTCTCCACAAAAGCATACACGGCGAGTTTGAGAAACAGCGCCCCATACTTAAGCCCGAAGACATAATCAAAGCCCGCAACGTGGTGGCCGACGTCTATATGGACGAGAAGATTGAAAACTACATCACGGACATCATATTCGCTTCCCGTTATCCCGACCAGTACGGCTTGGAGAAGCTGAAAGGACTTATCAGTTACGGCGCATCGCCTCGTGGAAGCATAAACCTGGCTTTGGCTGCAAGGTCATACGCATTCATCAAACGTAGAGGTTATGTGATTCCCGAAGATGTCCGTGCTGTGGCGATGGACGTGCTGCGTCACCGTATCGGCCTGACCTACGAGGCAGAAGCTGAAAACGTGACAAGCGAAGAAATGGTGAACGAGATTCTCAACCGAGTGGATGTTCCCTGATGAAAGACTAGTGGAACTAGTAAAACTAGAGAGGCTAGATGTACTAGAAAAGACTAGATATCATGGATCAGGATATACTGAAAAAAGTACGCAAGATTGAGATTAAGGCGCGGGGACTTTCGCAACAGATGTTCTCGGGCGAGTACCACAGTGCCTTCAAGGGGCACGGTATGGCGTTCAGCGAAGTGCGTGAGTACCAGTATGGCGATGACGTCAGGGACATCGACTGGAACGTGACGGCGAGACTTAACCACCCGTATGTGAAAGTGTTCGAGGAAGAGCGCGAGATGACAGTCATGCTGCTGGTGGACGTGAGCGGGAGCAACCGATTCGGCACACACCACCAATTCAAGGAAGAGCTGGTGGCCGAGGTGGCTGCAACGCTGGCGTTCTCGGCCATACAGAACAACGACAAGGTCGGGGTGATAATGTTCAGCGACAGGATTGAAAAATTCATCCCGCCAAAGAAAGGCAGCACCCACATACTGCGCATCATCCGAGAGCTTATCACGTTCCGCCCCGAAAGCAACGGTACCGACATAACAACGGCGCTGAAATATTTCACCAACGTCATCAAGAAACGCTGCACAGCGTTCCTGCTGAGCGACTTCTACGACGACGGCTACGACGAAGCGCTGAAGATTGCGGCCGAAAAACACGACTTGGTGGCGATAAGAATTGCCGACGAGAAAGAAAAACGGCTGCCCGACCTTGGACTTGTTAAGTTCTACGACCCCGAGAGCGCTACGACGCTGTGGGTTGACACATCGAGTCGCGAGACACGTGAGCAGTTCGCCAAAACATATTCGACATACGAAAACGAAGTGAAACGGATTATGCAGCGATACGGCATCGACAACACCGAGGTTCTCACGGGTGAGGACTTTGTGAAACCGTTGCTAAAACTGTTCAAGATGAGAGGTTGAAGATTTGTTTGATTGTTTGAATGCTTGATTTATAGGATGAAAAAGATTTGTTTGTTTTTGATTGCCATCGTGCTATGTTTGTCTGGGTCAGCACAGGTGATTTACCAGCTGGACACGAACAACATCACCATCGGTGACCAAGTGACTCTGAGCATAAAAGGTGTGGAGAACTACCGCACTATGGAAGAACTGAATCAGAACGGCGTGATTGCGCTGAAACAGTGGGTGGACACGACAAAGGGAATGCAGTACACCACGCTGACATGCTTCGACGAAGGCGACCACAGCATAAAACTTGGCGAGGAAGACTCTCTGGTACTGGTGGTGAAAGACGTCGAAGGTGTCGATACGGTGAACGTGCAGATAAAGGACATCGCACCCATCATAAAGGTAAAATACACGTTTTGGGAGATTTTCCGCTGGATACTGCTCGGACTAGCGGTGGCAGCTTTAATTGTGGGCATCATTTACATCGTCAAGCGCATGAAAGCCCACAAGCCGATAATAGAGCTGCACCCCGAACCCGTCATACCGCCCGACGAGCGGGCTCTGAAAGCGCTGGAAGAGCTGCGGCGCAAAGAGATGTGGCAGTCGGGCAAGGTGAAGGAATACTACACCGAGCTGACCGACATCGTGCGTAACTACCTTGAAGAGGCGTGGAACATAAACTCGACGGACATGACCAGCGACGAAACGCTTGAGGCATACCACGACAGTAAGGCTTTCAACGAAGGCTGCGAGGCAAAACTGCGGCAGATGCTGCGCACAGCCGACATGGTGAAATTCGCCAAAGGCGAGCCCCTACCAAACGAACACACACAGGCCATGAACCACGCAGTGGAATTTGTCGACGCTCTGGCGGACATCAGCCGGCAGCAGTCGGCAGTCAATAGTCAGTAGCCTGTGGCCATTTCAATTAATAGTTAGTTATTTTTCAATTCGTAACAATGCATAATCTGACATTCCAATATCCGTGGGTTCTGTGGTTCCTCTTTCTGGTGCCGCTGCTCGTGGCATGGTATATATTCAGATACCGCAAACAGAAAGCAGCCCTGCAGTTCTCCAACATCGGGCTGTTCAAGGGATTCAACAAAACCTTGCGCCAACGGCTGCGTCATCTGCCCTACGTGCTGCGTATGGTGGCCGTCACAGCGATAATAGTGGCGCTTGCACGTCCTCAAAGCCAGCTGAGCCGCGAGGAAATGAACGTGGACGGCATCGACATCGTGCTGGCCATCGACGTGAGCGGCAGCATGATGGCCGAGGACTTCAAACCCAACCGACTTGAATCTGCCAAAACGGTGGCCGCCGAGTTCATCAACGGGCGCTCCGAAGACCGCATAGGACTTGTGGTGTTCGCCGGCGAGGCGTTCACACAGGTACCCGTAACCATAGACCATCACATACTGTTGTCGCAGCTCGGCGAGGTGAAAAGCGGCACCATACGCGACGGCACGGCCCTGGGTGACGGACTTGCTGTGGCCATAAACCGCATAAAGAACAGCGACGCGAAGAGCAAGGTAATAATACTGCTGACCGACGGCGTCAACAACCAAGGAAGTATCGACCCACGCAGCGCCGCCGAGATGGCAGCGATGTACGGCATACGGCTATACACCATAGGCGTAGGCACCAACGGACGCTCCATTGCCCATGCGCCCGACGGCACCAGATATAACGTAGATTGCGAGATAGACGAGAAACTGCTCGACCAGATGGCCACCACGACCAACGACGGACAGTATTTCCGCGCAAAAGACAAAAAGACCCTCAAAAGCATCTTCTCGCAGATAGACAATATGGAGAAGACCAAGATAAACGTGACGCAATACCGCCAAACCAAAGACGAGTTCCTGCCGTTCCTGATGATAGCCATAATAGCCTTTGCGTTGGAGCTGCTGCTGGGTATGGCCTATTTCAGGACAACGCCTTGACGAATATCGGACAGCTATTTTGTCAATCTTCATTAAAAACAATCAAGCAATAACGCACTCAAGCAACCGAATAATCAAATGATACACTTCCAACATCCAGACATACTGTATTTACTGTTCCTGGTGCCGGTGATTGCAGGGCTGTGGATACTGATTCAATACCGCAAGAGCCGCAAGCTGAGGGAATTTGCCGACCGTCAGATGTTTGGGCGCCTGATACCCGACCAGTCTAAAGCCCGTCCCATCATCAAGACCACCCTCCTGCTCCTGGCCTTGGCGCTGCTCATCATAACCTGGGCCAACCCGCAAGTGGGCAGCAAGATGGTTCAGGGCGACCAGAAAGGCAGCGACGTAGCCATCTGCCTCGACATATCCAACAGCATGATGGCCGAGGACATACAGCCTAACCGACTGGAACGAAGCAAACGCATTGTGGCCAACCTGCTCAACGGCCTGGGCGGCGACCGAGTCTCGCTGGTGGTGTTTGCTGGCACAAGTTTCATTCAGATGCCTCTCACCAACGACTACAGCGCCACCAAGATGTTCCTCGACCAGGTCTCATGCGACCTCATCGCCACACAGGGAACCGCTATCGGCGATGCCATCGAAAAAGGCATGCAGACCTTCGGCTACGGCGACGAGAACCAGACTTGGGTCAAGAAAAACTCTCGTGCCATCATAGTCATCTCCGACGGCGAAAACTTTGAGGACGACGCAAAGTCGGCAGCCTCAAAAGCCGCGTCCGAGGGCATAGTGGTGTGCACCATAGGCATGGGCAGCGAAGAAGGCGCACCGATACCGAAATACAAGAACGGCGTGCGCACGGGCTACAAATATGACCACTCGGGCAACACCGTGACAACCCGCATGGACGAAAAGACGCTGAAAGAGATCGCCCACGCCGGAAACGGCATATACGTGCGGGCCGGAAACGTGAACGCCGGGATTGACAAAATAATTGACCGCATCGACCACCTCGAGAAAGACAACATGGGCAAGGCCATGTTCGCCGAATACGAAAGCCGCTACATGTACCCTCTCTTCGCGGCTTTGCTCTGCCTCTTGCTCGAAGTGATGCTTTTCGAGCGTACCAACCACAAACTTAACCTCGACAAAATACTCAAACGCAAATGAAGCGACTGGTTATACTGACTGCGATTGTCCTTCTGCCCATTGCTATGCAGGCGCAGAACAGCGCGACACGCAAACTGCTGCGCGAGGGCAACCGAATGTACAAAAAAGAGAAATACGACAACGCCGAGACCGCGTACCGCAAGGCTCTTTCACGCGATACCTCCTCAAGCACCGCAAGCTACAACCTGGGCAACTCCCTCTACCGCAAATCACAGAAATCCAAGGACGAAGCCTACTACGACGAAGCCATTAAGCACTACAGCGCGGCAATCGAAGACCCCAAGATAAGCGACAAGAACAAAAGCCACGCCTACCACAACCGTGGAAACAGCCACTTGCAGAAAGGCTTGCTGAACCAAGAGCAGGGTCAGCAGGAGTTCCAGCAGGCCATCGGCGACTATCAGGAGGCCTTGAAAATTGACCCAAAAAACAAGGACACCAAGTACAACCTCTCGCTGGCAAAGAAACTCCTGGTCAAAAACCAGCAGCAGGGCGGCGGTGGCGGAAGCGACAACAAAGACCAGCAGGACCAGCAGGACAAACAAAACCAGCAGCAACAGAATCAGCAAGACCAGCAGCAGGAGCAACAACAAAAGCAAGACCAGCAACAGCAGCAACAGCCATCTGAATCGCAGAAGAAAGATGCCGAGCGTCTGCTCAAAGCCATGGAGAACAACGAGAAGAAAACCATGAAAGAGCAGCAGGCCAAAGCGGTCCAGGCTCAAAGCTCCAAAATCGAGAAAGACTGGTAATTTCAAGTTTTAAGTCCCTTATTCAAGTTTTTTGCGAGGTGATTAAGTTAAGAACATTTCTATTAGCCGCAATAATGCTACTCTTGGGTAGCGCCAATGCACAGGAGATACGAGTCGAAGCCCCCTCGACAGCCTACGCCAACTCTCCCTTCCAAGTGAAAGTGATGGTCAGCGGAGGCGATTTCAGCGAATTCAAAGACCCCCAGTTCAGCGGGTTGAAAGTCCTGGGGCGCGGCAGCATGACGCAGATTGTGAACTGGAAGAAATCGCAGGGCTACACCTACACCGTGATGGCCGAAAGCGAAGGCTCCGCAACCATCGGCGCCGCCAGCTGCGTGATAAACGGCACTCGCTACAGCACCCAGCCGCGACAAGTGAAGATAGAAGCGGCCCGTCCGCAACAGCAGCAACGTCGCAGAAGCCCATACGGCAGCATGTTTGACGACGACGAGGAAGACCCGTTCGAGGCCATGCACAAGCAGATGCAGCAGATGATGCAGCAAATAGACCCCTATGCCAACGCTGCTCCTCAACAGCCGACCTACGACCCCGCAGGCAAGAACGACGCCGACGCCATTTTCGCAAAAATCAGCATCAACAAAACCAACCCCTACAAAGGCGAGCAGGTAATCCTGACCTACAAAATCTACACCCGTTTGGATTTCAGCTTGACCAGCGGCTTCCATGCTCCCGAAAAGAAGGGCTTCTGGTCGGAGAACCTGTTGCTCGACCAAAAATACATCAAGCCGCAGCAGGAAACCATCAACGGCAAACGCTACATCTCCTATGAGCTCGGACGCGAAGCGCTGTATGCACAGGAAGACGGAAGCCTGAAAATCGACGTGATGGACCTGCCGATACAAGCTGTGTTCTACACGTCGCAACCCATAAACATCGGCTTTTTCACCATTCAGGCGTCACGGCCCGACCCGCAACAGATAACCCTGAAGACCAACCCGCTCAATGTGAAGGTCAAGCAGCTGCCCGGCGGCGCACCGCAATGCTTCGACGGTGCCGTGGGCTCGTTCGACATTAGCGGCGGTGTGGACAAAGACAAGACCCGCGTTAACGAAGCCATCACCTACAGCATCACCATTAAAGGTCAGGGCAACCTGACTCTTATCGACAACCCGTCGGTCAACTTCCCCAACATCTTCGAGGCCTACGACCCCGATGTGGAGGACAAGATAAGCCGCACAGCCAACGGCATCAGCGGCAGCCGCACCTTTAAATGGGTGCTGATTCCGCGCAGCGAAGGCTTTTACGAGATTCCCGAGTTCCAGTTCTCCTATTTCGACCCCTCGACAGGCAAATACGAGACACGCTCTGTCGAAGCTCAGAAAATCACCATCGAGAAAGGCGACCCGAAGCTGATGCAGAACTCGTCGAGCGGCGACCACCAAGGGGTCAGGGAGGACATCAACTACATAAAGACGCCCGACTCTTCCATTCAGAATTCACAATTCAACAATCAAAGTTCCAACCATCTGTGGTTCTGGATTGTCGAAATCCTGGTCGTGCTTTTGGCTTTGGCCTCCTATCTCGTCTGGCGTCACCGCCAGGAGGCCAACAAGGACATCGCAGGTGTTCGCCTGCGCCGCGCCACACGCGAAGCAAAGAAACGCCTGCGCCGCGCCGAAAAGCACATGAACTCCGGCGACGACGAGCGCTTCTACGAAGAAATCTACAAAGCCATCTGGGGCTGCCTGGCCGACAAGTTCAACATCTCGCTCTCCAAGCTGAGCAGCGAGACCGTGCAGGACTGCCTGAACGAGAAAGCTGTGCCCGAAGAGCGCCAAACCGTCATCAACGACACTTTGAAAGAGGTCGATTTCGCCCGTTTCGCACCTGGCGACAGCAGCCAGAAGAAACAGTCCATCTACAACAAAGCCCTTGACATGATACGCACCCTCAGTTTCGTGCTGGCACTTATGCTTCTCCCGTTGAGCGGCGTCTGCGGACAGTTGGATTACGACACCGCAAGCGCGGACCACACCGATTACTCGAATATCCAAGCCCCCGTAACCGCCCCGTCGCCCGCACCCGTCAAAGACGCCGATGCCTGCTTCTCCAAAGCCAACGCCGCCTACCGCGCGGCTCGCTACCAAGACGCCGTGGCTGAATACGGTACTCTTGTCGAGCAAGGCTTCCGCAGCCACGAACTCTACTACAACTACGCCAACGCTCTCTACCGCACTGCCGAGTTCCCCAAAGCGATACTCTTCTACGAGAAAGCCCTGCGGCTGAAACCCGGCGACAAAGAGACAATGGAGAACCTGTCCCTCGCCAACACCAAAATCACCAACAATATCACACCCGTACCCAAACTTTTCATCACACGCTGGCACGACAAAGCCGTCCGCAACCACACCACGGGCTTCTGGCTGACGTGGATAGCCGTGCTTACGGCGCTGTTTGCCGCCGCTTTGGTCATATTCCTGCGCACACAGTTCTATGGGCTGCGCAAGGCGGCGTTCTGGCTTGCGGTGCTCGCGCTGGTGGCCATGCTCCCGCTTATATACACCGCCTTCGCCTCAAACCGCTACTGGCACCATCCCGACGAAGCCATCGTCATGACCACCGTGCTGAACGTGAAGGGATCGCCCGATGCTGGCAGCGTGGACAAATTCGAACTGCACAGCGGCACTAAAGTCACCGTCGAAGACCAGATTGACCAATGGCTTAAAATCGAAGCGGCCGACGGCAACTCCGGATGGGTTGAAGAAAAGGATGTTGAGAGGGTTATTTAGTTTCTACTTTTAAGTTTCAAGTTATCGGACAATGACCATAGCGGAACATACAGGCATAGTGACCAAGGTCGGAAACGGCGAGGTTACCGTGCAAATCGAGGCGCAGTCGGCCTGCTCCAGCTGCGAGGCTCACGGCAAATGCGGCTTCGCCGAAAGCAAAGCCAAAGAGATAACCATCCGCACCAAAGACTGGCAGAACTACAACTCAGGCGACAGGGTCTCCGTCGGCATCAACAAAAGTCTGGGCCTTCAAGCCGCGACCATTGCCTACATACTGCCTGGCGCACTGATGATTGCCGTTTTCATAGTCACCAACCGCCTTTTCGGCGACCTCTGGAGCGCCATCGCAACAATCGCCTTCATCTCCATCTACTGGGGTGCCCTCGCCCTGTGCCGCAACCGTCTGCAACACCGATTCACTTTTCACCTCTCGCACCTCGCCGAAAATGAACCTCTATAACAACTCCGCGACCACAGCCGCCACAACCACGATTAAATCGGCACAATCACGCTGTTGCGGCAGGTGAAATCGGCACAAAAGACACAGCCGTTTTGCAACACTCCACACACATATTCACAATCAGTTATTAACAACTTTCCGACACCCATATCCGCATTTTTTTTTATTATTTTGTATCTTTGCACACAATTATCCGTATAATAATACATTACACAACCAAGAATTCAAAAACACAGTAATAAATGAAAAGATATTACATTCTTACCATTGCGGTTCTTGCTTTAACCGCCGCCTTCTGCCCCTCCAGCCTTAACGCTCAGAAGGCCTCCGAGATATCGGTCAACTCTCAGTATCGCGACGCGATAATGAACTACCTGCGTCAGGATGTCCTGCAGCGTCAGCAGACCATGGCCAAACGCGCCGAGCAGATACTCGTCAACCTGCCCAACGAGGAGAAACTCTACGACGAGACCTTCGTAACCATCAAGACCGATGTGGCCGAGGCACTGCGCGAAGACGGACGCCGCGAGTACAACTACGTGTTCGACATCTCCTACAACTGCAAGCACATCGAAGGCATAACCGACGACTACCCCATCGGAGTCTATGACTACAACGCCTCCAACTCGGCTCGCGCCATCTGCAACCTCACCAAAATCATGGTCGAGGAAGTCTCCAAAGACCTCTTCCGCGAAGGCAAGAACATCACCACGCGCATCACCGCCACAACCGACGACATCGAGATAAGCCACATCCCCTACAACGGCGAGTATGGCGAGTTCAAATACTGCCCCACCAACTACAACGGCGAGAACATTCGCATCTCGGTCAACAAAGAGGAAGGCATCACCACCAACGCACAGCTCGCCTATCTCCGCGGACAGAGCGTCAAAGGATACCTCGAAAGCAACGTGTCGCTCCTGCGCCGTGCCACCAACAAATACGAGTTCATCACCAAGACCTACGACAAAGAAGGCTCCCAGTATCGCCGCAGCAGCATCGAGATTATCGTGCACGGAGCTTTCGACGAGATCATGGCCGAGATGAACAACCGCCTCATCAACGACGAGTATGTCGATTTCAACATCCCCGTCAATGAAGCCGGCACCAACACCAGCACCTTCGCCCTCATCATCACCAACTACGACTACGCCAAACCTCTCCCCAACGTGCCCTTCGCAAGCAACGACGGCGAGATATTCTACCAATACTGCGTCAAAACCTTGAGCATCCCCGAGCGCCACGTGAAACTGCTGCGCAACGCCAACGCCGAGGTCATCAAGAACGAAGGCGTCAACTGGCTTAAAGACATCACCGTCGCCCTCAACGGCGAGGCCAACATCATACTCTACTACGCCGGTCTCGGTTTCACCGATGCCAACTACAACCCCTACATCATCCCCACCGACATCAACGCCACCGGCATCAAAGCCTTCAACGGCAAGAGTTCCCTGCCCGACGAGATGATGCTCAAAGGATGCGAGTCGAAGAACCTCATCAAGCAGTGCATCGCCCTCGACACCATCTGCAACAGCTGGTTCAACCGCGTGAAGTTCAAGAACCTCACCCTCATTCTCGATGCCGGGTTCGACGGCACCCAGCGCAACGGCCACACCCTCTTCACCATCAAGAAGAAAGCCAAGAAGATGAAAGGTATGCGTATCCGTAACGACATTGTCATGTTCGCCGCCGCCGACTGGAACAAAGCCGCCTACAGCTTCGACCAGCAGCACCACGGCTTCCTCACCTATTTCATGCTGAAGGAAATCAAGCGCACCCGCGGCGACATCGACTACGGCACCCTGTTCGAGAACATAGACCGCCAGCTCAACTACGAGTCCTCCCTCCAAGGCAAACTGCAACAGCCCAAGATGATCCTCGGCAACAAAGCCAAGGAAGGCTGGCAAGGCCGCCGATTCAAATAAGAATCCGCCTATAACAAAAAACACAAGAGGACGCCCGCAACCGAGCGTCCTCTTCTTTCATTCACACCCCCCAATCGCTATTCCGCATCCATCACCAGGCGCACCGACTGTCCCCTGCCGCGCCCCACGAGGTATGAAATCGAAAGGTAGCTGCAGCTCGGCATCATCAGCACTCCGGCGGCGTTGTCGCAATACGCAGTCGAAGTCCAATAATACAGGTCCTCACCCACTTGTGTCACGGTAGTCCCAATTCGGCAACCGGCCGAAGGAAGGAACACACAGCCGGCATCCTCCATCATCTGCCATTGCTCGAGGCTATATACATTTGCGGTGTAGTTCCCATCCGCGTCATTTATTTCTTCGGGAGCCGGCACATCCTTCGGGTGCACATAGATGTCGGGGAATACGGCAAGTCCGTTCACACCCGCCACCTGACAGGGCGCATAGTGCGCATTATACACACCGTTCACCGTCGAAGCGAGGCGGCCGAAAATCATGTAACTCATCTCATCGCGAGTGAGCAGCCGCCACATTCCGGCCCTGTTGCCGCCATTCTCAATAGCGTTATATACGCCCCAGTCGGCATTGCGGAACTCGCCCACCAAACCATTGTAATGAACCCCTCCTATCCAGTAGTCCTGATCGCCCGCAAGAGTCGAGTAGGGCTGGTAGGCGTTGGCACCGCTGTTCCATCCGCTCGTCCCCCAACCGAAGAGGTCTATCCAACCGTCGTAGTCGGCCGAGATGTTTGAGTTGTCCATGCCTACGACGTCGAATTGATTATCTGCAAAGCGCCAGGTGGATGATGTAGCGCGGTACCGCAGGTTGCCTTTGGCAATTTTCACCTTACGGTCCGAGGCGATAGAGAAGAGCGCGTTGGACGCACCGTTCTCGTCAAATCCGCCTATTGACGAGGCAGGCCCTGTACCGCCGCCTCCCGGCGTCTCACCGCCCGGCGTCTCACCGCCGCCACCGGTGCCGCCGCCAGAGGATTGCGAGGACTGCGAATCGTTGTTCACAGTGTCATCGTCGGGGTCGCATGCGCAGAATGTCAGCATGGCCGCCGCAACTAAAAGAAAAGAAAGCTTTTTCATACTGTTTGGTTTTTAAGGTTAATGAATGACCTTCGCGACTGCAAAGTTCCGTTTTTTTTTCGTCTTCCTATAAAGTTAGTTACACAAAACGTCAAAAACCGTAAGCC
>JAFZTV010000049.1 GCA_017618625.1 Bacteroidales bacterium
CACCACACACAGATAATAATCCACAAAACTAAATACCACACACAATGTACTCCATTGAAAAACACCCGATTCTCGACATCCCGCAGAGCGAGGTGGTCGAATTTCTGTACAACGGACAGAAAGTGAAAGGACACAAAGGCTACACCATCGCTGCAGCTCTTCATCAGGCCGGTTTCCCGGTACACAGCCACAGCTTGGCTGGTCGCAACCGCAGCCTCGAGTGCGGCATCGGCAAATGCGGCGCCTGCGAGATGCTGGTCGACGGTAAGATCCGTCGTATCTGCATCACAAAGGTTGACGACGTACACGAGGTTTGCGAGCTGTCTAAAGACTATCAACCTTCGACGGGCGAGAACCCGCAGCGTGAGGTGAAGATATACAAAACCACTGTGGCCATCATAGGTGCTGGCCCTGCTGGTTTGGCTTGCCGCGAGAAACTCAACGAACTGGGCATCGACAACCTCGTCATCGACAACAACAGCAAGATTGGCGGTCAGTTCAACATGCAGACTCACCAGTTCTTCTTCTTCGAGAAAGAGAAGAAGTTCGGCGGCATGCGTGGTTTCGATATCGCCAAGACGCTTGCTGGCGACAACCACGACGGCATCCTTCTCAATAACACCGTTTGGGATCTGCTCGAAGGCAAACGCATCGCAATCAAGAACATCGAAACTCAGGAGATTGGCTATGTTGACGCACAGCATTTGGTGGTCGCCACTGGTGCGGTGCCATTCATGCCGACCTTTGAGAACGACGACGTACCTGGTGTCTACACCGCTGCTGTATTCCAGAAGATGATGAACCAGGAACACACACTGCTCGGCAAACGAGTCTTGACTGTCGGCGCTGGCAACATCGGCTACCTGACCTCCTATCAAGGCATGCAGGCTGGTGCCACAATCAAAGCCATCATTGAGGCTATGCCACACGAGGGAGGTTTCCCCGTGCAGGCCAACCGTGTGCGTCGACTGGGCATCCCCATCATGACTGGCTACACCCTCGTGCGCGCCATCCCCAATGCCGACCGCACAGGTGTCACGGGTGCTGTTATAGCAAAATGCGAGAACTTCAAAGCTATACCTGGTACTGAACAGGTGATTGACGACATCGATATCATAAACATCTGCACAGGTCTTGTCCCCGATGATCAGATTCTGACTAAAGGCAAAGAGGTCTTTGGTCTCCACACCTATGGCGTGGGCGATGCAGTACGTATCGGCGAGGGAACCAGTGCTGTTCTCCGCGGTAAACAGGCTGCTTTCGAGGTGGCTCAGAACCTCGGTATGCGTATTAACTATGAGGAATACCTCGAAGTGTCGCGTCAGTATATAGACTCTCAGCAGCGTCCGGTGCGCATCCTGGAGAAACCCAATCTGCCCGCCAAGGAGCGCATGATGGCTAAACCGTTTGTGCAGACCGACTGTCTCTATGGTTTTGCCTGTAACCCCTGCTCGTTCTCCTGTCCGCAGGGCGCCATTAGCAAACCTACAACATCCTCAACACCCACGGTCGACTATGACAAATGTATCGGCTGTATGCAGTGTGTCGCCAAGTGCCCGGGTTTGGCTATATTCGGTTACGACTTGTTGAAACAGGTGTGTTTCCTGCCGTTCGAATACGAAGCCAACGAAGGTGCTGAAGTCTATCTTGTTGACAACAACGGCAAGAAACTCGGTGAGGGCGTGATTGAGAAGATACAGAAGAAAGACAACAAGACCAACATCGCTCGTGTGAAGGTCAACGATATCGTAGGTGAGGCTATGACCGAAGTGAAGGGCTTCATATTGAAAGAACGTTACCCGCAACCGTTGCAGATGAAACCGCTGCAGCAGGTTGATGGCGAGACCTATGTATGCCACTGCGAGGATGTTTCGATAGAAGATTTGCTTGCTGCCATCGGCGACCGCAAGTATATCTCGGTTGACGAAATCAAGCACATCACTCGTCTCGGTATGGGTCCCTGTCGTGGTAAGCGCTGCATACCGAGAGCTCGTCAGATACTTCGTGCCCACGGTATCGAAGTGGTAGGCGACGCAACTCCGCGTGCCCCTCTTGCAAGCCAGGTGACTCTCGGCGACGTCTATAACGAGAAAGCCAAAGAGGTGTATGTGTTCCCGAAAGCTAACGACGTGAAACGCGAGGAAGTAGAGGTGTTCATCGCCGGCGGTGGTATCGCTGGCAGCGGCCTCTTCCGCTACTTCGCTGAAGCTGGAAAGAAACCGGTTTTGGTGAACTACAGTCGTGGTGCTTCCTGGCGTAACATCGGTGGTGGACGTCCGGCATTCTCTAATCCCGATATTGCGGACATTGCCACTCACAACCACGAAATCTTCAAATCCATTCAGCAGGTACATAATATCAACTACAAGCCTACCCGCTATGTCAACCTCGTCCACGACGAAGCTACCTACAAGTCACTCGACGCCTCTCGTGCTTGGAGCGATGCTTATATGGTAGAGCGCAAGGATTTCAAAAAGGAGATATCGCCTCTCTGGGATACCGAGAAGACCACCTACAGCCACGCTCTCATGACGCGCGACTGCTGGCAGGCTACGCCGGGTAAGGTGATTGACTATATTCGCGGCATCGGCACATCCCTTGGCGGTCGCGTTTTTGAAGACTGCGAGCTCCTTCACGTCGAGCGCTGTGGCGAGAAATACAAAGCCCTTGTACGTACCCATAATGGAGAATACATAGAATTTACTGCCATTCATTTCGTCAACGCCATGGGTTGGGGTGCCGAACGCTTCACCGACATGCTGGGCATAGACACTGGCCTCTATCCTGTGAAACACCAGGCCTTCATCACCCGTCGTCTTCCTATGATGGGCGTGAACGGTGACGCTCTTGACATGATTATCGACCGTCGTCACTACAAAGGCTTCAGTGCCGTCTATGGTCAGCAGTTTGCTCACACCGGCCAGATTATCGGATGCGCCTCGCCCGACTGCGACAGTTTCGAGGCTCGCCAGAATCTTAAATACAACAGTAAGGAGTTCCTTGAGATCGTATCCGAAGTCTTCGCTGAGTGGATACCTAACCTCCGCGAGGTGGGATTCCACGCTGTATGGGCAGGCTGGTACACCGAACCTCGCTACATCGTCGATCCTGAGGTTGGCCTCTTGGTCGGCTTGCGTGGACACGGCTTCATGTTGGGTCAGTATCTTGCTAAACTGTATGTCGATAAGTATCTCGGAAAAGAGACTCCGTCATACATGAAAGACCTGAGTATAAAAGGCGCTGGTCTCAGCGAGAACGCATTCAAGTAGTGGTCGATATTCCAGCGACCAGTATTCAGTGGCGGGTGCTAAACATCCGCCACTTTTTTGTTACAAGCCGTGCAAAAGTCCATCGCAAGGCAACAAGGACAATTATTACGTTCTTTTTACTATATTTGCACGCGATTTAATTAACGACAATAACAGACATCAAATTGAAACATAACAGATTACTCAAAGGACTACCACTTCTTGGACTCTTGTTCTTAGCGTCCAGTCTTTCCGCACAGGTGGATTATTCCCCAATATTCACTACCCTGCGCCTCGAAGCACGCGCCGATTTCGACTATATGGCCACACGAACCAGTTCGCCCGACACAACCATTAATCACTACGGATTCAACGGGCGCTATTTCAACCTGCTTATCGGCGGCAATCTGGGCAACAAGTTCTCATACTTCTTCCGCCAGCGCGTAGTGGGAACATCCGGCACCTACAGGCTGTTCGACAACACCGACTTCCTCTACATTAATTTCAATCCCACACAACAATGGACCGTCCGATTGGGGAAGGACGCCATAGCCGTCGGAGGCTTCGAGTACGACGCTCCGCCTATCGACGTGTTGTTCAGCACGACATATTGGGACAACTTCTACTGTTTCCAGCTCGGCGTGTCGGGCATGTATAAGACCAAGGACGGGCGCAACATGATTGTGGCGCAGGTGGCCAACTCGCCATACGTCTATTACGGCTCTGGCGTGGGCACCGGGCTTGGCAAAGAATGGAAAAGCGGCCTGCTCTCATATAATGTTCTATGGTCAGGCACTTTCGGCCACTTCAAGACCATATACTCAGCTAACATCTTCGAAAGACAACGCGGCTCGTTTATGGGATATATTGCCCTGGGGCATAAGCTCACCTACGACCGTTGGGACATATATCTCGACCTGATGCACCATTCGCTGGCTTGGGACGACTGTGGCAAGAACTTCGGGGTTGTGTCGTGCGTGAACTTTCTTGTTACCAAAGACCTTAACCTCTTTGCCAAAGCCGCCTACGAGCAAAACCATTCTGAGGCTGACATTATTGCCTACCGTAACACAGGCACCAACCTTGACTGCCTTGTGGCCGCAGGACACAGCTACACGCTCTACGGACTGGGATTCGAGTGGCGGCCCTCGTTCTATAAGGATGTGCGACTGCACGGCTTCGTAGCCTGTCGTCACGAAACCGAGAGCAAGCGTACGTCAGCTACTGGGCAAGCGGAATTCTCGAACATGATAAACGCCAACATCGGCATAACCTGGAACATGAACATACTCAAGGTGCTGAAAGATCGCGTGTTCAAGGACAAAGCTGTCAATCAAACTGAATAGACAATTCCATAACAACTTTATTAACGATAACACTATCGCAACTAATAAAATAACACAACCACAATGCCTAGCAACATACGTCGCAAAAAGACAACCCAATATCACCCAAAGACCGAAACCATCTTCGCGCGCATAGAACGTTGGCTGAAGCTGCGCAACCCTATCAAATTCACCAGTAAACGTTCCATAGAGGCTGCAATATTCCTCGTGCTATTCCTGGGCTTCTTCGGAGCACTGGCGTACAAGATGTCGCTGCCTCACATGCTCAACACTTTCATGCAGACGGCCTACCACCTTCTGATGGAGACGGTATTCTACATCATGGCCATCTGCGTGCTGATGGGCGCGATAAGCAAGATGATGGCCGAGTTCGGCGTGGTGCGACTGATGGAGAACATCCTGCGGCCGCTTATGAAGCCTCTCTTCAACCTGCCCGGCGTGGCGGCATTGGGTGCCGTGATGACATTCCTGAGCGACAACCCGGCTATCATATCACTCGCCAAAGACAAGAACTTCGCGCAGTACTTCAAGAAATACCAGCTGGTGTCGCTCACAAACTTCGGCACCGCCTTCGGCATGGGTCTCGTGGTGCTCGCCTTTATGACAGGTCTGGGGTTCGGCCGCGGAGCATTGGTGGGGCTCGTGGGGGCTTTCATCGGCAGCATCGTTTCCACCCGACTGATGCAGCGGTTCACACTTAAGGCATACCCTGAGATGGCCGAGCCAGTGGCCGAGGTAACAGGTGACGAGCAGCAGATTTCGTTCAAGAGCGAAGGCAACATAGGCCAACGCTTCCTCAATTCGCTTCTTGACGGCGGCAAAGACGGCGTGGGCATCGGCCTCGCCATCATCCCGGGCGTGCTCTGCATCTCGACCCTCGTGATGATGCTTACCTTCGGACCTTCCACCGAGACGGGCCTATATACAGGCTCCGCCTACGAGGGAGTGCCCGTCATCACATGGCTTGCCGACAAAGTGAACTTCATCTTTGACTGGCTTTTCGGATTCAAACACGGTGCGCTGGTGTCGTTCCCGATAACAGCTCTCGGAGCTGTGGGAGCCGCCATCGGCCTGGTGCCGCGTTTCATTGCCGAAGGCATCATCGACAACAACGCCATAGCCGTGTTCACCGCCATGGGTATGTGCTGGAGCGGATTCCTCTCGACCCACACCGCCATGCTCGACTCGCTGGGTTACCGCAAACTGATAGGCAAAGCCATCGGGGCGCACACCATCGGCGGCCTCGCAGCCGGCATAGCCGCCCACTGGCTCTGGGTCCTCGTTGCGCTGGTATTTTAATGGCAGTCAGCAGTCGGTAGTCAGCAAACATATCAACATATCAACTTCTTCAAAATTCAAAATTTCAAGATATGACACCATTAGTAAGTATTATCATGGGCAGCACCTCCGACCTGCCGGTCATGGAGAAAGCCTGCAAGTTTCTTGAAGAGATGGAGATACCTTTCGAGGTGAACGCCCTCTCGGCACACCGCACCCCTGCAGAGGTTTCGGACTTTGCACGGAACGCACACCTGCGCGGCGTGAAAGTGATAATTGCCGGTGCCGGTATGGCAGCTGCACTGCCTGGAGTGATAGCCGCCGAGACTCCGCTGCCAGTGATAGGAGTGCCCATCAGCGGCAGCGTGCTTGAGGGCATGGATGCCACCTTCGCCATCATGCAGATGCCTCCGGGAATACCTGTGGCTACGGTAGCGATAAACGGCGCTCAAAACGCAGCCGTCCTCGCCATGCAAATAATGGCCACGGGAGACAAGGCGATGCAGCAGAAGGTTGTGGAATACAAGGCAGGGCTAAAGAAAAAGATTGTCAAAGCCAACGAGGAGCTGGCAAAACTGGAATACAAATACAAGGTCTAGTCAAGTCGGCGTTGTGGCGACACAAGCGTGCCCCTGCGACGCCCCTTCGTTGAGAGCAACAGCAAGCCCCGGACTATGGAGTCCGGGGCTTGCTGGCTTATGGAAACTCCGATACAGGTCCGTATCAAGTCCGAGTGAAGTCCGAATAGTCCAATAAGACAATCAACCCAAACCGTTTTCAGTCGCAACCGCGGGCGGCTGACAACAAAAATCAGTCGATAGTTATTAACCCGTCGACTTAATCCAGTCGCAGGACGCAAAAGTGACAACCTAAATCAGCAAACCACAAGCAAACCACACAGCAAACCACATAGGAACAGAGTAGGTCCAAGGTAGGGTTTGTATAAGGTCTGTATATAACCTGTATATATCACATGTAGGTGAAAAGTAGGTGAAAAGTAAAAGAAAAGTAGGTGAACAGTAAAAGAAAGGTAGGTGAACAGTAAAAGGAAAGTAGGTGAAATGTAAATAAAATGCAGGTAAAAACCAATGTACGAGGCATTTGCGTGGTTTATTCCGCATTTTTTTGAACCATTTTGCTTGGTTTCATCAGGGTAGAGGGCTGTTGTAGACCAAAGTCGCTGCAAAGTCGCTGCAAAGTCACTGCAAAGTCGCTGGAGGGTTTTGTCCGTTGTGCGGGATTTGCAATTGTTGCAGATTTGCAATCCCGTAACAATAAAGGTTTCCATGCCATTCGAAAGCCGTGTTTTGCATGGCATGGGGTGGCGGATGCAATATATTGTGTGTTTTCGCGTTCTTTTGTAAAAAGACTTGGAATGATAACTATCGGAATAACGGGGACGCTGGGGGCCGGGAAAGGTACTATTGTTGACTATCTGCTGAAAGAGAAAGGGTTTAAGCATTATTCGGTGCGGACTTTTTTGACGGAGGAAATCGAACGCCGGGGGCTGCCTGTGGACCGCGACAGCATGACCGCTGTGGGCAACGACCTGCGCAGCAAACACGGTGCCTCGTATATAGTGGAGCAGCTTTACGAAAAGGCCAGCGCCTCGGGATGCAACTGCATAATAGAGAGTGTGCGGACACCGGGCGAGGTGGCGGCACTGCGCAACAAGCCCAACTTCTACCTGTTTGCGGTGGACGCAGACCCCAAGGTGCGCTACGAGCGGGTGGTGCTGAGAGGGTCGGAGACCGACCATGTGAGCTTTGAGACTTTCATAGCCAACGAACAGCGCGAGATGAACAACACCGACCCGAACAAACAGAACCTTGGCGTGTGCATACGGCAGGCCGACTTCCATTTTGACAACGGCGGCTCGATAGAGGATTTGCAACGTCAGGTGGAGGAGGTGCTGCAGAAAATAACATACCACCGTCCGTCGTGGGACGAATATTTCATGGAGCTGGCCAACACGGCAAGCAAACGCGCCACATGCGACCGAGGACGCAGCGGCTGTGTGATAGTGAAGGACCGCCAGCTGCTGGTGACCGGTTACGTGGGGTCGCCGTCTGGGCTGCCGCACTGCGATGAGGTGGGTCACCTGTTCCGCCAGTCGATTGATGCGGACGGCAAAATAACCAACCACTGTGTACGCACCGTGCATGCCGAGCAGAACGCCATCTGCCAGGCGGCCAGACGCGGCATCGCACTTGACGGAGCGACGCTGTACTGCCGCATGACACCTTGCCGCACATGCGCCATGATGATAATAAACTGTGGAATCAAACGCGTCGTATGCGAAAGGAAATACCACGCCGGGGAGGAGAGCGAGGAGCTGTTCCGCCAAGCCGGTGTGAAACTGGAGTTCTTCAACGACGAAATAGAGAAGTATGAGAATCAGTAGCCAGTGGTTAACAATCAGTAAAAAATAACAACAAAAATATCATGAAAAAATTCTTTAAAAAATTTTGGTGGGTCATACTTATCGCTTTGCTTCTTGTGGGCGGCGGCGTGTTTTTTGCACTGAAAGGACTGCCGTGGGGTAACAAGGATGCGGCAGAGGTGGTAGACACGACGCCTGTCTCGACCGACCCATTCGACTTGGATTTGGAAAAGGATCTCGCCTTCAACCTTGACATCATCAAGCGCTACCTTGCCGAAGACGAGTGGGCTCTCACGCGCCTGTCGGTGTACAAAGACTATCTCGACCAGCACGTAGGTGAACTGACCGAGGAACAGATGCCGATATACAACCAGCTGGTAGCGAACTACAACTTCCGCAACAGATTGAACAACGGCCAATGGAACGACCCCATCGGAGAGTCACTGCAGGATTTGCAGTACGACACCAACCTGTATGAACGCTCGGAACTGCTGGCAGAGATGGCCGACTACAAAGCTGAGGCACGATTCAAGGCTTTTTATGAACAGCATCAGACAGAACTGCCTGAGATGTATTTCTCGGCCATAAGAGAAGCCTGGAACAACACGGAAGTGGAAGAACCGGAGCCCGTCGTAACCGAACCGAGAGAGCCAAGAAAACCCAAAGAGAAAGAGGTGGAGGAAACCCCGTCGCAGAAACTGCTGAAAGCACTTCGCAACTACTCGCCGCAGACACCCGAGGCGACCATACGCGAACAGGTTTATCTGAACCGCTACCCCGAATACAAGACCGCCCTGCAAAATCTTTCGAAGGCCGTGCAGGCCGAACGCAACAGCAGCGCCAACCATCGCGCCGAACATTATGAGAACTGCCTGAAGGGTGCAGAGGACTTTGACGAACTGTTGGTGCGATACGGGATATGATTGCCTGACTGACCGTTAAAGCAGAAAGGCACGATGCCAATAAACAAATAAGGCTGCTCGATTGAGCAGCCTTATTTCGGTTTTAGAGTAATCAAATAGTGATTATGCCTCTACGATAGCACCGGTCGGGCAGACATCGGCGCAGGTGCCGCAGCTTGCGCAGGTGTCGGGGTCGATCTTATAGATGTCGCCTTCGGAAATTGCTCCAACGGGGCATTCGTCAATGCAGGTGCCGCAGGCAGCGCATGAATCAGTGATTTTGTAAGCCATTGTTTTGTTTGTTTTAGGGTTAATAACTGGTGCAAAGGTACAAAGATTTACAATATAATTGTTTATTCGGCGGCAAATAATTTTATAGACTTTCAGTTAGCATTATTATTCAATGGATTAGAGTGTCTCAGTCAATGCAAAAAAAAACTCACACCCTTGCGAGTGTGAGTATAGAATCGAATGAATGACAGAGGTTAGAACTTCAACACCCAGCCGTTGTCGGTCTTTTCCACATCGGCTTCACTTTCATTCTCATCACCTTTACCGTTTACGACTTTAACCTTCACCTTTGCCGACATGCCGTCTTCCGCAATTTCTTCTCCGAGGACTTCATAGCTCTTAAGTCCACCTACCATCTCATATCCCATGGCAATGAGGGCTGCCGCCTGTTTCAATTCCTCCTCGGTGCCGGTACCGTCGTCAAAATACTTGACCATACCCTCATAGTCCTTGTCAACAGCGCACTGCAGAGCCTTCTCAACCACTTTGGACGGAGAATCGCTTTTTGACGCGCCTTTACAACCTACAAATGAGAAAGAGCAGACCACGAGAGCTGCCAATGCAAATGAAACGAGTTTTTTCATTGTTGTTTGATTTTTTGGTTTGAAATAAAATGAATTACTAGATGCTGCAAAAGTACAAATAAAAAACGGATTATCCGATAACCATTCTCAACTGTCGGTCAGAAACGCCCGGAATAATCGTTTTAAGATGGGAAGATATCAGGTTGTACGACTCCTGCGGAGAATGGGAGCAGACAACGGAATCAGCGTGCATCAGCTGCTCCGGGGTGGTGAGGAGCGACCATCCCCATCCATATGGCCGGTCGTGACGGTCGCGGGGATATACAAAATCCTCTGTTACGATGCGACATGCCATCTGCAGCCTTGTGACGTATGCGTCGAAGCGGCTGCGCATCTTCGGACCGTTGAAACCGCAAGCGGCACGCAGGTCGCGTGTAATCATGCTGCCATTGACACGTAGAACCTCAAGGATTGTGTCTTCAATAGAGTCGGCTGGCGGTGCAGGATAAAGGCTGCGGCGGTAGTTGCAGAAATCGGGCCACCAACGACGGCTGATGAATCCTGCCTTTTTGTCGAAGAACTTGCCATAGACACAGTCGCTTTCCGTGATAATAGGTCCCTTCCATTTCCAAAGTGGCCATTCCCAACCGCCATCGGGCAACACATGGTAACGGCATTTGGATGATACCGACTCCTCGGCCGAGAAGCCGTCGATGCCGCTGTAAAGCAGCGGCAGAAAGCCGACCTGCTGGATGTAATCCATCAGCTGCGGGCAAGAACCGATGTTGCGTTTCATAATATATTAACGTGAAGCGGCAATCATTATTTTGAAATAAAACAGTTAAAAACTCGTTATCTTTACATGAAAAAAATATGCATAGCCTTAGTCAAGCTCTTCGGATGGAAATATGACGTGCCCCATCCGCACGGCTCCCGTCCCGAAATAGAACATGCCGTATATATCATGGCTCCGCATACCAGCGTGTGGGATTTCCTGCTCGGAGTCACCTGCCTCTGGGTGCTGAAGGTGAACTACGGCGTCTTCATAAAGAAAGAGTTTTTCAACTTCTTCACCCGCCGTGTGCTTATCCACTACGGCGGTGTGCCCATCGACCGCGGCAACCGCAAGAACCACATGGTCGAGCAGGCGGTGAAGCTCTACAACGAAAACGAGCGCCAGGTGATAGTGATAACACCCGAAGGAACACGCAAACCTGTGAAACGCTGGAAACGCGGATTCTACGAAATTGCGACGCAGGCAAATGTGCCCATAGTCCTAACCTACGGCGACTACAAGAAAAAGATTATGGGAGTGGGACCGACATTCTACCCGACGGGCGACTTCGACGCCGACATGGTGAAGATTAAAGAATACTACAAGCAGTTCACCGCTCGCCATCCCGAGAAATATATCAAGGATTGAGCAGTGGTTAGTAGCCAGTGGGCTGTTGCCTGTGGTTAGTGGTGGTCGGTGACCGGTGAACTCGAACTTGAGAGTTAGGCGCTATACTCCTTGATATGCTGCTCCTGTGAGAGACGGCATATTAACAGGCGGCCATCCTTAACGGCCACAATACAGTCTTTTAGACCTTCGACAATCACTCTGTCCATGTCCGACACATGGACCACGCAGCCTTCGCAGTTGTGCAAGTCGATGTTCGTCCCTATCACGGCGTTGCCTTGCACGTCATGTGCAGCGTTTTGCAGCAGGGAGCCCCATGTGCCAAGGTCGCTCCATCCAAGGTCGGCGGCAATGACATGTATGTTGTCGGCCTTCTCCATCACAGCGTAATCGATGCTTATCTTGTCGCAAGTCGGGAACAGCTGGCGCAGTGTTGCCTGCTCGTCGGCGGTGTATAGCGACGGCTCTATCCGATCCATAACTCCGGCTATCTGCGGAGCAAACATGCGGAGGGAACGCTCAATGGTGGCGACACTCCACACAAAGATACCGGCATTCCAATAGTAAGAACCGCTTTCAATGTAGTATTGCGCGGTTTCCAATGATGGTTTCTCCTTGAAGGCAGCCACCCGCTCAATATCTCCCGACACCTTTTCGCCAGTGGATTGGATATACCCGTAACCCGTTTCGGGACGACTAGGTTTGATGCCTATGGTGACGATGGCGTCATGGTTGTAGGTAAATTCGAGAGCCTCTTTCAGCACCCTACGGTACTCATCGGTCTTCAACACAAGAGCATCGCTTGGCGTCACGACTATACGTGCATCGGCATCACGTTTGGAAATCTTGCGACTGGCGTATGCAATACATGGGGCGGTATTTCGTGCCTCCGGCTCTGCCAAGATATTTTCGGCAGGCATTTCGGGAAGCTGGTCATGCACGATGGAGATATATTTCTCCGACGTCACAATCCATATATTCTCAATAGGGCACAACGGCAGAAGGCGGTCAACGGTCATCTGCAAGAGAGTGCGACCTAATCCGAGTACGTCGATAAACTGTTTGGGATATTCAGGTACGCTCATCGGCCAGAAGCGGCTTCCGATACCGCCAGCCATAATTACAACGTGGGTGCTCATGATTTTCGATGATATGTTTGATGTTGATATGTTGGGCGTTGATAAGTTGATATGTTTTGTGGGGTTGAATTGACAATACTAACTGCCAATTTCCCCCATCATATTCTCGTTCACATCAAGCGGGTTGTATTGAGGCTTTTTGTCACAGCCGACATTCTTTCCACACACGCAGCCGTTTGACTCACCAGTGTATGGGTCGCGGTTGGCGCAATGACGTTTGAACTCGCCGTTCCTTCTCACCAACACCTTTATCCCCAAACCCAGCATAAGCAAGGCGACAGCGACGAAAGCAGCTATGACTATGACAACGAATGGACGCATAAAATAGATACAAAAAATGCCGCATTGCTGCGGCTTCTTCGCTCCCCAAGCAGGACTTGAACCTGCGACCCCCTGATTAACAGTCAGGTGCTCTAACCAACTGAGCTATTGAGGAAGGATGACTTGTTTCACTCAAATCGGGTGCAAAAGTACGCATATTTTCTTACTTGGCAAACATTTTTCATTTTTTCTTTTGCCTTTTACATACAAAACATACGTATCTTATTTATTTTCGTTACTTTACGAAAGCAATATTTTCAACGATATCGCTTGCCATGAGTGATGCCTGCGACTGTTTTTGGGCTGCAATGTCGCCTGCTTTGCCATGAATATAGGTGCCCAAGCATGCGGCCTCGTATGAAGGAAGGCCCTGTGCCATAAGCGCCAGAATGATGCCAGTCAGCACATCGCCGCTGCCGGCGGTGGCCATGCCAGGATTGCCGGTGGTGTTCTCGTGTCGCCGTCCGTCGGGTGCATACACTTTGCTATGATGCCCTTTCCGAACAACGACTATGCCGTATTTCCGAGAAGCCTCCTCCGTAGGCATATCGCCGAACATACGCTCATATTCGCGGTCATGAGGGGTTAGGACGGTGTTGGCATCCAGTATCGGCAGCAAGTCGGCCGGGTGGAGGGCAATTAAATTGAGAGCGTCGGCATCGAGCACAAGCGGGCGCTCTCCCCAGTCTGTGAGCAACGTACGCAGCGCCAGGAATGTACGGTCGGCAGTGCCTATGCCAGGTCCCACCGCCAGAGCGTTGTATTTTGCGAGGTTTGTCGGCTGATTGGAAAACAGCAGCCCGTCGTAATCTATCGACGTCATCGCCTCGGGCACAGCGCACTGCAACGGGTTCAACCCTTTCTCCGGCACATGTACCGTCAGCAGTCCCACTCCACTTCGCATACAGGCACGGGCCGCCAAGACAGCGCATCCCATCCTGCCATAACTGCCAGCCACCAACAGAGCATGTCCGTAGTCACCCTTATGGGTGTCGGCATCACGGGAGTTCCAGAAATCAGGGAAATTCAAAGTTTCAAGTTTTGAGTTTTAGTTTCAAGTTTACTGGTCACCGACTACTGACTGCTAATCGCCCTGTGCGGGCACGCACCTAATATCCCAATATCTTCAACATCGACTTGTGGCTCTGCTCTTTGGCGAAGAGTTTTGTGGTGTATTCGCCATCCTCATCCTTGTCTATTATAATATGTTTCGGAGCCGGCACAAGGCAGTGCTGTATGCCGCCGTAGCCGCCGATTGACTCCTGGTAGGCACCAGTGTGGAAGAAACCTATATACAGAGGCTCGTCCTTCTGCAGCTTCGGCAGGAAGATGGCGTTGGCGTGCGAGTCGGCGTTATAATAGTCCTGGCTGTCGCAGGTGAGGCCACCAAGGAACACGCGCTGGTATTCGCAATCCCAGTGGTTGATAGGCAGCATGATAAATCTCTGGTTCAAGCCCCATGTGTCGGGTAGAGTGGTGATGAACGAGCTGTCAATCATATACCACAGCTCGCGGTCGTTCTGCTGTTTCTGACCCAAGATACTATACAATGTGGCGCCACTTTCACCCACAGTGAACGAGCCGAACTCGGTGAAGATGTGAGGCTCTTCCACACCTCGATTGGTGCAGATGGTCTTTATCTGGTTCAGAATCTCCTCGGCCATATATTCATAGTCGTAGTTGCTGGCCAGGGATGTTTTAAGCGGAAAACCGCCACCGATATTGAGCGAATCAAGTTCGGGGCACACACGCTTGAGGTCGCAATAGACGTTCAAGCACTTCGACAACTCGTTCCAGTAATAGGCAGTGTCGCGGATGCCGGTGTTGATGAAGAAGTGCAGCATCTTGAAGGTAAACTTCTTGTTTGGCTTGATATGTTCTTCATAGAAGCTCACTATGTCATTATATCTTATGCCCAGTCGCGAGGTGTAGAAATCGAATTTCGGTTCCTCCTCAGCAGCGATGCGGATGCCCAGTTTCATCGGCACCGAAGGATTCTCAAGCATCTCGTCGAGTGTTGAGTACTCGCCTTTGTTGTCGAGAATCGGCACCACGTTGTGGAATCCGTCGTTGTACAACCCTACAATATTCTCTATATATTGTGTCTTCTTATATCCGTTGCATACAATGAACTTGTCCTTGTCAATCAGTTTCTGCTCGTAGAGCTCCTGTATGAGGTTGATGTCAAACGCCGAGGAAGTCTCGAGATTTATCTCGTTCTTCAGCGCCTCCTCCAAAACAAACGAAAAATGACTGCTCTTGGTGCAGTAGCAGTAGTTGTATGTACCCTTGTAGTCGGTCTTGGCGATTGCAACGTTAAACATACGTTTCGCGCGTTGAATCTGAGAGCTTATCTTCGGCAGATAGGTAATCTTTAACGGGGTACCGTACTGCTTGATAATCTCCATCAGCGGAATGTCGTGAAACATCAGTTCACCCTCTTCTGTGCGAAATTCATCCTGCGGAAAATCGAATGTCTGATCAATTAAATCGTAATACTTGTTTCTCATTTTTGAAATCTAAGTTAATTACATTGACAAAAACTTCACAATCCGACTCACTTAAATCAAATGCAAAAGTACTAAACAAATTTCATTAAATGAATTATAAATTGCATACCGCAAATAAACAGACAGCAGCCCACCCCAACCATCTTACAGATAATCAGCGCATTTAATCATAGGCACATTGTGACAGATTTACAATACGGCTCATCCATCTAGACACACTTCTTTCTGGATATGCGCATGGAAAAAAGCCACACGAATTGTCCTCACAAAAAGATAGGGAATGGCTAAACCCTAATATCTCACCACCTTCCGGCTTGCCCCAAGTGAAGTTTTCAAGATATAGACACCCTGTGGCAGATGCGAGAGGTCTATGCGGTTCGTTCCGGCCAATAGGGCGGCCTGCATCACCAGTTTGCCCGTGGCAGAGAACAGCCATGCTTCGGTGGCAACATCGCTCTCGACGGTCAGCTCACCAGCAGTAGGATTGGGGAATAAGGCGACAGTGTTAGCGTTCATCCGAGCCTGCGCACCACCTATACCTTCGTTCTGATTGATTGTCATTATCAGTGGCTTGTAGTTCTGGGCGATGGATGAAAGTTTCATATTACCCTGCTCAATCGGGACGGCACAAACTACTGTGGCGCGCCCCTCCTGGTCAGCCAAGGTGGCTCCGACAAGAACATTATCGCTGTCGGTCACAGCTAGATATGCGTATGGAGCCGTGGTGACATATACCAGCGAGGAACCCTCGTCGGCACCCGAATACGCAAGCGGCATCTCCTTTGCCTGTGAGAGCCAAGGCATCATCGACGGGTCGCCGAAGAGATGGTAAATCTGCCAATAATAAGAGTCAAGATAACTTGCGGAGTACTCAACCGCCATGTTTCCACCCATAAGCAACGCACCCAACGAGGTGGCCCACTGAGAGAAGTTCTCGCCGTGCGAGTGGAACAACCAGTCGTATGCACCACGGCTGGCCGGGTGGTATTCATGCGACATCCCGCCGCCTATGGCAGGACGGATACCCACCGCCCAGTAGAAGTCCTCGTCCCAGTAGGTGGAGTTGCTGCCACCGATATATGCCGCTGCACCGCAGTAGTTTCCGATGCGCATAAGAGCCTCGGCAAAGCATACAGACTCGTCAAACTTAGCCGTGAGGCAGCAGTTGCCAATCATAACACCGCAGCGTTTCGAGTTGGTCATGTCCGACACATGGTCGTTGCTCATCTGCGGGCTGTACCATCGGTACCAATCGCCGTGTGCCGAGTAGTTAATCCAACCCGCGCCCTCCGAATACAACGAGCGTATGTACTCCTCGTTATAGGTGGCGTTCGACTGAACCGACACGTTGGCGACATGGGGTGTGATGGAGGTGTTGTTTTTGAATTCCTTGACCGAGCGGAATCCGTTGTAGCCGTTCACATAGAGGGTGGCTGCGTAATCCATCGCAGGGTCGGCGTGAGAGTAGCCATAGTCGCTCGCATAGCCCCCATCGACACCAGCCACAAGCAACGCTTTGTCGAGAAACGAGGGGTCGGGGAACTCATATCGCTCATACATAAGTATCTTCTGAAGCTGAGTCTGGAGCTGGTTGACGTTCTGAGCCGAGAGGCGTCCGTAGTAGCAGTCGGGCAGGTTGTCGCCAGGTGTCCAGCAGGCATAGTCGAGGTCAGACACATGATCCATATAGCCGTAGTAGCTCATATAGTACGAGTAGGTCGAGGTAGGCAGCTGCGCCGTGTCGCCCACAAGTATGAGGAACGTGGGAGCCGGACGGTCGGCTGTGGCACCCGTATATTGGCTTCGGATGTACGAGGCGATGGAACGTACCGTCGAACCCACCTCGGGTGTGCCCGTAAAGACGGTATCGACCAAGTAACCCACGCTGCGTTTCCAATCGACAAACTCGGCAAGCGCCGCACGGAACATAGGATGCGAGACGATGAGGCAACGGATTGCCTGAGAGCCTAGAATCTTGGCCGTATATGCGGATGAAGTCAAGCCGTTGATGGTCTCCACTCCGGTGGTAAAAGCAGGCGTGCGGTGCATCGCGAGAGCCTTTGTAGCCTCGACGTCGATGTCGTGGAAGGTCACCCTTGCCTCAACGCGAGTATATACCACAAACTGGTTGGACATGGGGTTGTAGCGCACTGGAGAGAGTACGAGCTGAGCGAGCCGTCGGTCGCGGGCAGCGCCTACCACACGCACCGTGAGGATGTCCGACCCCGTAAAAGCATCGTTTTCATATATCCGACGGTCCATCACCAGCGAGTCGGCATTGCGCGAGGCACTCTTGCACACAGAGGGCTGACTTGGGGCAATCGGCAACGAGACACCCAGCGAATCACCGTCAATGACCACATGCTCCTCGTAGAGCAGCTCCACCCCTACCCTGCCGCATACCGGCACCTCAATCCACTCGCGCAGCGTGGGCAGCGAAGGCGAGCCAATCTCCGACGAGAAGTCGAGCCCCTCGATGGCTACGGTATTGAAATCGACACCCATTATCGACACCGAACCCACTTCCAGCTTGGCAGGCACAGATAAGGCCACCCTGAAGGATTCGGGCGAGGATTCCGTCACGTCGCATAGCCGCTGCCCAGCCGCAGGAACCGACATTACAACCGCAAGCAGCGTGACACACAACCTGATGTCAGACATCAATCCGGAAAAGAATTTCATCATCGAATGTATCTATTTCTTGACAACTTTCTTGACAGCGGTGTTCCCGTTGGCTATCACACGGACGGTGTAGATGCCGTTGGCAAGGTTGCTCATGTTGACGACATTGCCGTTGTTCTGGCTCATCACAACACGGCCGACAGCGTCGATAACCTCCACCTTCTGCAGACCTTCGACTTCGATGTAGAGGTTGCCGGTGGTCGGGTTCGGGTAGAGTTTCACGTTGCTGGCGGACACATCGCCGATGCCCTGAGGCTCGGGATCAGGACCAGGACCGGGGCCTGGACCCGGGTCGGGTGTTTGCGAGCCCTCGTAAATATAGGCCGATTTTGTGGAGTTAAACACTCTGCAGCCTAATAGGTTGTTGTTGAGGAGATTTTCCCCTACGAAAGCCACAAGGTAGCATTTGCCGGGATCGAAGTTGGGAGTGATGGTGGTGGTGTAGTTCTGTGTGAAGGTTGACCCAGCCACAGGGCTCACTATACCGCCGTCGCCCCATGCCTCCCAAGGGTCGCTGGCGAGGTTGGCACGTACCACGTGGTTGTGGTAGAACGTGCCGGTGGCACCTATCTGTACCGGCCCATGCCCTGCATCGTAACTGCCGTCGGCAAGAAGGCTGTCCTCAAGCAGCCACACATTCAGCCTCACATCGTTGCTTACGAGGTCCACCAAAACATTGCCCTTCACCGTTGC
>JAFZTV010000050.1 GCA_017618625.1 Bacteroidales bacterium
ATATTTAGTGCAGGAATGCCAGCAGGATACCGGCAGCCACAGCCGATCCTACCACGCCGGCCACGTTCGGACCCATAGCGTGCTGCAGGAGGTAGTTGGTCTTGTCGTACTCCAATCCCACGTTGTTGGACACACGGGCGGCATCGGGCACAGCGCTCACACCGGAGTTACCGATAAGCGGGTTGATCTTGTTGCCCTCTTTCAGGAAGAGGTTGAAGAACTTCACAAACAGAACTCCCGTGAAGGTGGCCACGATAAACGAGCCGGCACCAAGTCCGAAGATGAGCACCGACTTGCCGGTGAGGAACGTGGTGGCCTGAGTGGAGGCACCCACGGTGATACCGATAAGCAGTGTGCACATGTTCACGATGGCGTTGCTGGCCACGTCGCTCAATCGTTTGGTCACACCGCTCTCTTTAAGCAGGTTGCCGAAGAACAGCATGCCGAGCAGCGGAAGACCCGAAGGGACGATGAAGGCGCAGAACAGGAGGCCGAGAATCGGGAAGGTGATCTTCTCCAGTTTCGACACCTGGCGCGGTGGTTTCATACGTATCACGCGCTCTTTCTTGGTGGTGCAGAGTCGCATGATGGGCGGCTGGATAACCGGCACAAGTGCCATATAGGAGTAAGCCGACACCGCGATGGCACCCATCAGGTCGGGAGCCAGCTGGGAGCTCAGGAAGATGGCGGTAGGACCGTCGGCACCGCCGATGATGCCGATGGCACCGGCCTCGTTGGGAAGGAAACCGAGCGCCAAAGCTCCCATATAAGCGGCGAAGATACCGAACTGGGCGGCTGCGCCGATAAGGAACAGCTTCGGGTTCGAAAGCAGCGCCGAGAAGTCGGTCATTGCTCCGATACCCAGGAAGATGAGAGGCGGATACCAGCCGTTCTGCACACCGTGGTACAGGATGTTCAGCACCGAACTGGTTTCGTAGATACCGATTTTCAATCCGGGATAGAACGGAATATTACCTATCAGCATACCGAATCCGATAGGAACGAGGAGCAGGGGCTCAAACTCCTTCTTGATGCCGAGGAAGATGAACACCAGTCCTATGACTATCATTGCGATGTGGCCCCATGTGACATTGGCAAAACCCGTGTACTGCAGGAACTGCATCAACTGGGTTGACATAAAATCCATGAAACCACCTGTAGCTAAAGTTATCATAGTTGTTATTGTGTTATTGTTTTATTTGTTAATTTGTTAGTGATAAAACTGCGTTTGATGCTCAATCGTTCACACAATCAATACAACGCCCTGTGCGGGCACGCACTTTATCCAATCACTATCAGCACGTCGCCTTCGAGCACGCTGTCGCCTTTGCGGCATTTCACCTCGGTGACTGTTCCGGCTACGTCGCATTCGATGTTGTTTTCCATCTTCATGGCTTCGAGCAGCACTACTCGCTGACCGGCACTCACCTTGTCGCCAACGTTGACAAACACGTCGAGTATCGTACCGGGTAGGGGAGTGGTGACTTTCGTTCCGGCTCCGCCGGCTGCTGGTGCGGGTGCTGCAGCGGGAGCTGCAGGAGCAGCAGCGGCTTTCGGTGCGGGACGCTTCACGGTCGGTTTCTGTTTCACTTCGGCATCCACGGTCACATTATACGGGGTGCCGTTTACATTCAGTTTTATTTCCTGGCCTTCCACCTCGTTGATGTCAACGTTGTAGTCGGTTCCATTTATTTTGAATTTGAAATTTTTCATTGCTCTATTTTTTATTTTTGATTCTGTATATCGCCCTGTGCGGGCACGCACTTTGAACCTTTGTCGCCCTGTCTGGGGCTCGCACTTACTTTTTATTGAAATACTGGTTCATGTTGAAGCGTTTGTCGTTCCATGGTGTCCAGGTGCGTTCCACGTTCTGGATGGTTATCACCATGTCTTCGTCGTCGTGCAGCTCCTCGTTGTAGAGGTAGATGGCCGTCGCGATGGCGGCATACACGTCGCCGTCAACTGACTGCTGGCTGCCGGCCTCTGCAGGCTGACCGCCATTATCGCCCGTACGGCCAGTACCCGACTGTTTTTTGGCTTCATCTTTCTTCTTGCGTTTCTCGTTCCAGCTCCTAATCGCCGAGCCGTAGCCCAACATGATCAGGCACACACTTATCAGGGCGATAAACACCACCGACACGGCCACCACCGTCAGTCCCAATCCGTAGGGGTCCTGGTCGGCTATCACCTCCGACTGTTTTTTCTTGTGGTAGTTGTAGGGCTCGCCTTTGAAACTCAGCTCCTCGGGGAAATTGGTCAGGTCTACCACGGCGATGCTGTAACCGAGGGCGTTGGTGCCGACCACGGTAATCTCTTTCGCCATCGGGTTGATGTCAAACGCGTAGGCGTTGAAATGCAGACCGAAATAGGATTTCTCCTTGCCGAAAGCGTAGCACAGCTTGTCTGCGTGTTCGCCCTCTTTCGCCGGTTCCGGCTCCATCGACAGGATTCCGATATGGGCGCTGTCTTTGGCCGAAGAAGCGAGGTAGATGATTTTGTCACCCAACACCCATACCGACTTCGGTCGGTGGATGTTCTTCAGGTCGTGACGTTTGTAGAGGCTGTCGGTCACATGGCGGCCGATGAGCTTCATGTTGCCCGCTTCGTCGCGCTCCACAAGGTCGATCGCACAGTCGGTGCTGTCAACGACCACGTAGGCCTGCATCTCGGGTATGAAACAGATTTGGTTCGACTGGAATGTGACAGGCTGCTGCCCGTGCATCGGCATTCCATGATGGTGCATTTCGCACTCCGGAGGCATCTTGCCATCCTCTGGCGGCATCGGACGTTCCACTCCCTGCTTCGGTGGCATGGGGCGTTTGTGCGGCTTCTTGGCCGACAACCCGCCGGCAAACATCGCCACACATAGGACGCCGATCGTGAATAATTTATAGATTTTGTTCATGTCTTAGCTTGTAAAAATCTGAATGAAAAAGTTTTGACCGAAAGGGAAAAGGGGAGGTGACGGCCTTTGCAACCGCCACCTTTTGCCCTAAAGTGCTTTTATTTTTTGCAGCACTCTTTCTTCTCGCCGTCTTTGCAGCATTTGTGCTCGCCGTCTTTGCAGCACTCGGCTTTCTCTCCCTTGCATTGCTGCTTGCAGCATTTGTCGGTGCCGTGGTTCGGGCAGCCTTCGCAGTTCTTCGCTGCGCAGCTGTCGGGACAGGTGCAAGCTTCGGCGCACTGGTGGTCGCACTGGTGCTCACACTCGTGGTTGCACACCTCTTCGATGCTGTCGCTGCACTCAACAGTGACGTCGACGTTCTTCTTGCAGTTGCAGGCTACCATTCCAAATACGAATACGGTAGCGATTGCGGCGGTCAATAAAACTTTTTTCATCTTTTTTTGTGATTTATGGGGTCGCCCCCTGGTTATTAATTAAATTTGAATTTCGAATTCCGAATCTTGATACTTGAATCTTGAAACCTGAATCTTGAAACTGCCCTGTGCGGGCACGCACCCCTGTGTGGGCACGCACCACGCACCTATAGCGGCAGGTTGCAGTGTTTCTTCATCGGTATCGAGTCTTTCTTCGTCGAGAGCACCTGAAGGGCGCGGATCACACGGAACCTCGTGTTCCTCGGCTCGATAACGTCGTCGATGTAGCCGTATTTGGCTGCATTGTACGGGTTCGCGAACTGGTCGTTATACTCCTTCTCCTTCTCGGCGATGAACTTGGCTTTCTCGTCCGGGTCGGTTATTTCTTTCAACGCGCGTCCCTGAAGCACCTCGGTGGCTCCGCTGGCTCCCATCACAGCTATCTGTGCCGTCGGCCATGCATAGTTGATGTCGCTTCTCAGCTGCTTGCAGCTCATCACGATGTGTGCGCCGCCGTAGCTCTTTCTCAGCGTCACCGTCACCTTAGGCACCGTCGCTTCGCCGTAGGCGTAGAGCATCTTCGCTCCGTGCACGATCACACCGTTGTACTCCTGGCCCGTTCCGGGCAGGAAGCCGGGCACGTCAACCAACGTCACCAGCGGTATGTTGAAAGCGTCGCAGAATCTCACAAAGCGTGCGCCCTTTCTCGAGGCGTTGCAGTCCAACACGCCCGCCATAGCCTTCGGCTGGTTCGCTACCACTCCAACACTTCTGCCGCCCATACGTGCGAATCCGACCACCAGGTTCGGGGCGAATTTCTCGTGTACCTCCAAAAACTTGCCGTCGTCCACGATTGCGTTGATCACCTCTTTCACGTCGTATGGCGTGTTCGGGTTCTCGGGTATGATGGTGTTGAGCGAGTCCTCCATGCGGTCGATGGGGTCGTCGGTCTCCACCATTGGAGCATCTTCGAAGTTGTTGCTCGGTATGTAGCTTACCAGGTCGCGGATGAGCTCGATGGTCGACTCCTCGGTCTCGCCCACAAAGTGAGCCACACCGCTCTTGGTGGCGTGCACCATGGCGCCGCCCAGTTTGTCCACCGTCACATCCTCGCCCGTCACCGTCTTCACCACCTTCGGGCCGGTCAGGAACATATAGCTGTTCTCCTTCGTCATCATGATGAAGTCGGTCAATGCCGGACTATACACAGCGCCGCCGGCGCAGGGTCCGAAGATAGCGCTGATCTGCGGCACCACTCCCGACGCCAGGATGTTCCTCTCGAAGATCTCCGCATATCCGGCCAGCGAATTGCAGCCTTCCTGTATTCTCGCTCCGCCCGAGTCGTTCAGTCCTATCACAGGCGCTCCCACCTTCATAGCCTGGTCCATCACCTTGCAGATCTTCAGCGACATCGTCTCGCTCAGCGAGCCGGCAAATACCGTGAAATCCTGTGCGAAGACATAAACCAGCCTTCCGTTGATGGTACCGTATCCCGTTACGACACCGTCGCCCAAAAACGACTGCTTCTGCATGTCGAAGTTCGTGCAGCGGTGGGTGACAAACATGTCAAACTCTTCAAACGAGCCCTCGTCCAACAGCATCGCGATCCTCTCGCGCGCCGTCAGCTTGCCCTGCTCGTGCTGTTTGTCGATACGCTTTTGACCTCCACCCATGCGGGCTTCGGTCCTCTTGTCAAGAAGCTCTTTTATTTTCTGTTCAAAAGCCATAATGTGTTTTTGATTAAAAGGTTATTGTAATCGAGACCTTCCCTCAAGCCTTAACGCCTCTCGTTCCAGCCTCATGAAAATCAATTCTGACTGCCCTGTCCGGGCACGGACTACTTGCAGCACATTTCCGTCAATACTCCGAGGGTGCTCTTCGGGTGTAGGAAGCCGATCTTCAGGCCTTCTGCGCCGCCGCGGCTCTCCTTGTCTATCAGGCGCACTCCCTTGCCTTCGGCGTCTTTCAGCGCCTGGTCGGTGTTCTCCACCGCGAAGGCGATGTGGTGCATGCCCCCCTTGCCGCCGTTCTTCTCTATAAACGACGCGATGGTGCTCTCCGGGCAGGTCGGTTCGAGCAGCTCGATCTTGACCTCTCCGATTTTGAAGAATGCGGTCTTTACTTTCTGGTCTTTTACCTCTTCGATGGCGTAGCATTTCAGTCCCATTACATCTTCCCAGTAACGGATAGCTTCGTCAAGGTTCGTCACGGCAATGCCGATGTGTTCAATGTGTGAAGGTGTCATAATTGTTTGTATATCTTGTTATTAATTAATCTATATAAAGAGCGTATGCCCGAAATGAAAATGCAAATATACTAAATAATTTTAACAAAGCGTATTAGATGGGTTGTATATTTTTGGGCGACTGCAAATTCCTTCAGTTTGTCATTCTGGATGGCGTATCTACTCTGGATAAAAAACAAAGCGGACTTTCAAATGGAAAGCCCGCTTGCAACTTTAATTGGGATGCTCGCCTGCTACTGCCTGAACACAAACTGCCCGTCTTCGATGTCTATCAGGATGTTGTCCTTTGGGTTGATTTTGTCCTCCAGAATTTGTTTCGACAGCTCGTTGAGCAGCGTGCGTTGGATGACTCGCTTGATGGGGCGCGCACCCATCGATGGGTCGTAACCTTCGTTGGCCAGATGGTCTATGGCTGCGTCGGTTGCCGACACTATGATGTCGTTCTTTTCCAGTGTCTGTGCCAGCAGGTTGAGCTGCAGTTTGACTATCTCGCGCACTTGCGTCAGGTCGAGCGGACGGAACATCACCACCTCGTCTATACGGTTCAGGAATTCGGGCCGTATGCGCTGCCGCAGTAGGTTCATTATCTCATCTTTGGTTTTCTCCATGTCCTGCGTTGAGACTTCTCCGTCGTCGATGTGGCGCTGAATCAGTTCGCTTCCTAGGTTGGAGGTCATGATGATGATGGTGTTGCGGAAGTCGGCTGTGCGGCCTTTGTTGTCGGTCAGTCGTCCGTCTTCAAGCACCTGCAGCAGGGTGTTGAACACATCGGGATGTGCTTTCTCTATCTCGTCAAACAGCACGATAGAGTAGGGCTTGCGTCTCACGGCTTCGGTCAGCTGGCCACTCTCGTCATATCCGACATATCCCGGAGGTGCTCCGATAAGTCGCGAGATGGAGTGCGGCTCCTGGTACTCTGACATGTCGATACGCACCATCATGCTTTCGTCGTCAAATAGTGTCTCGGCCAGCGCCCTTGCCAGCTCGGTTTTGCCAACTCCTGTTGTCCCAAGGAAGAGGAACGACCCGACGGGACGGTGCGAGTCGGCCAATCCTGTACGGCTACGTCTTACGGCGTTGGCCACCAGTGCAACGGCTTCGTCCTGTCCCACGATGCGTTTGTGCAGCTCGTCTTCGAGGTGCAGCAGCCGCTCGCGTTCCGACTGGAGCATACGGGTCACGGGAATGCCTGTCCAGCGCGACACCACCTCGGCGATTTGCTCTGAATCGACTTCCTCGTTTATCATGGCGTTGTCGGCCTGCATCTGCTTCAGCTGCTCTTTCAGGTCGGTGACGTGCTTTTCAGCCTCCTTGATGCGCCCATAGCGCAGTTCGGCCACTTTGCCGTAGTCGCCGGCACGCTCGGCCTGCTCGGCCTGGAATTTGTATGACTCTATGTTCTTGACCTCGGTCTGTATCGCTTCGACGATGTTTTTCTCGTTCTGCCAGCGTGCCTTCATCTGGTTGCGCTGTTCACCCAACTGGGCAATCTCGTTTGAGAGCTGCGACAGCTTGTCCTGGTCGTTTTCGCGCTTTATGGCTTCGCGTTCGATTTCGAGCTGGCGAATCCTGCGTTCTATTTCATCTAGTTCTTCGGGCACTGAGTCGATTTCAAGACGCAGCTTGGCTGCCGCTTCGTCTATAAGGTCTATGGCTTTGTCGGGCAGGAATCGGTCGCTTATGTATCGGTTCGAAAGTTCGGCTGCGGCGATGATGGCTTCGTCTTTGATACGCACCTTGTGGTGCACCTCGTAGCGCTCTTTCAATCCACGCAGTATGGATATGGTGTCGGCTACGTTGGGCTCGTCTATCAGCACACTCTGGAACCTGCGCGCCAGCGCTTTGTCCTTCTCGAAGTACTTCTGGTATTCGGCCAGCGTGGTGGCACCTATGGCCCGCAGCTCGCCACGCGCCAGAGCGGGTTTCAGTATGTTGGCGGCATCCATGGCTCCTTCTCCGCCGCCTGCTCCAACAAGGGTGTGTATCTCGTCGATGAAGAGGATTATCTCGCCGTCTGCTTCACACACTTCGCGGATGACCGATTTCAGACGCTCCTCAAACTCTCCTTTATATTTTGCACCCGCAATCAACGCACCCATGTCAAGCGAGAATAGTGTCTTCGATTTCAGGTTCTCTGGTACGTCGCCCGACACTATGCGGTGCGCCAGACCTTCGGCTATGGCGGTCTTTCCTACGCCGGGTTCGCCTATCAGTATGGGGTTGTTCTTCGTCCTGCGCGAGAGGATTTGCAGCACACGGCGAATCTCGTCGTCTCTGCCAATCACGGGGTCTAACTTGCCGGCTTGCGCAAGCTGGTTGAGGTTTTTGGCGTATTTGTTCAGCGCGTTGAACGAGTCCTCGGCGCTCTGCGACGCCACCTTGCTCCCTTTCCGCAGGTCGGCTATCGCGGCTTTGAGGCCTTTCTCGCTCACTCCCGAGCCTTGCAGCATCTTGGCTACTTGGTCGTTGCCGTCAACAAGTCCCAGCAGCAGGTGCTCCACCGACACAAAGTCGTCGCCCATGGCGGTGGCCGTCTGCGAGGCTTTCACAAGGGCTTTGTTGGCGTCGTTTGATAGATACTGGTCGCCTCCGCTCACCTTGGGCATCGACTGCAGCATCGTGTCGGTCTGCTGGCTGATGGAGGTGACGTTTGCGTCGAGTTTTTTGAAAAGATAGGGCGTGACGTTTTCGTCAACGGTGAGAAGCCCTTTCAGCAGGTGGCTTGTCTCGATGGCTTGGTGCTGGTTGACCGAGGCAATTTCCTGCGCCTTTTGCACGGCTTCCTGTGCTTTGATTGTAAAATTGTTTAGATTCATATTGCTTTTGTTTTTATTCGGTGATTATTGAAGGTATTTTGACATCTGGGTGGCCGATGCCTGAGTCTGGATGTCGTCAAAAGAACACCTACAAAATCAACGCCAAATGGGGCTGTTGTGACATTTTGTCATAATACATATTGTAAAATATGGTGTAGAGTTGAAAAAATGTTGTATCTTTGCACCCGTTTTCGTAACTCGGTAATATGGCGACGGAACGATGGAAAGATGGCAGAGTGGTCGAATGCGGCGGTCTTGAAAACCGTTGACCTTCACGGGTCCGGGGGTTCGAATCCCTCTCTTTCCGCAGAAAAACGGTTGGCATTTGCCGACCGTTTTTTGTTTGATTATGTCAGTCTGAGTTCGTCGCTTCTCTCGTCTTATGGCTGCTCACCTGTCTTGTTTTATTTCTCAGAAGCCCGTTAAGTCTCATTTGGCGATAAATATTATCGCTATTTTTATAATTATCCGATTTTTTTTCTTACTTTTGCAGTGGTATTTCACAGAAAATACTAAACCGCTTTAAACCAAAACCTAACCAACATGAGTAACTATGGGTAAATAGTTTTTGCTATAAATTTGTAGCGTTTTAACTTGTCATTAGGCTGAGTTCGATACCTGGAAAGTTTCAAACAGCACCATACTTTGATAAAGTAAGAACGCTCGCGGTTTGCCGTGAGCTTTTTGTCTGTATGGTGGGTAATTCCAGGACCTCGAACTCGATTCAAAAAGTTCTCGGCATTTTTATTTTCAATCGCATAGTTATAAATTGTTTTCTGACCTCTAATATAAAATGCTTGATTCTCAGTAGGTCAGAAAAATGTAGTTACTTGATGGCTAAAAATGGGGAACGGATATGTACTATTCTCATTTTTTTTTGTACCTTTGCGACTATCAATCATCTATGTTAAACACATAATAAATTAAAACACATGAATATAGATTGGCAAAACCTTCCGTTTGGTTACGTGAAAACGGATTACAATGTTCGCTGCTGGTACCGCAACGGTGCTTGGGGTGAAGTCGAGGTCTCTTCCTCCGAACATATCGAGATGCACATGGCCGCCTCGAGCCTCCACTACGGTCAGGAAGCCTTCGAGGGCCTTAAAGCCTATCGCTGCAAAGACGGTAAGATCCGCATCTTCCGCCCCGAAGCCAACGCCGAGCGTCTGCAGAGCACCTGCCGCGGAATCATGATGCCGGAACTCTCCACCGAGAAATTCGTCGAGATGTGCAAACAGGTGGTCAAGCTCAACGAGCGTTTCATCCCGCCTTACGGCACCGGCGCCAGCCTCTACCTCCGTCCGCTGCTCATCGGAACCGGCATCACCGTGGGTGTGAAACCCGCCGACGAGTATCTGTTCATGATCTTTGTAACCCCCGTGGGGCCTTACTTCAAGGGTGGTTTCAAAGCCAATCCCTATGTCATCACCCGCAAGTTTGACCGTTCCGCTCCTCTCGGAACCGGTGTCTATAAGGTCGGTGGTAACTACGCTGCATCCCTCCGCGCCCACGTTGAAGCTTGCCATGGTGGCGAGTACGCCTGCGAGTTCTATCTCGACGCCAAGGAGAAGAAATATGTCGACGAAGCCGGAGCCGCCAACTTCTTCGGCATCAAGGACGGTGTCTATGTGACACCCAAGTCAACCTCTATCCTTCCCTCCATCACCAACAAGAGCCTTATGCAGCTCGCCGAGGATATGGGCATGAAGGTCGAGCGTCGTCCTATCGACGTCGAGGAGCTGGCCACCTTCCAGGAAGCTGGCGCTTGCGGCACTGCCGCTGTCATCAGCCCCATCGAGCGTCTTGACGACCCCGAGACAGGCAAGTCCTACAACTTCGGCAAAGAGCCCGGCCCCATCAGCACCAAGCTCTATCACGCTCTCCGTGCTATCCAGCTCGGCGAGGCCGAAGACAAGCACAACTGGAACACCGTTATGGATTAATCCACCATCGGACACATAAACAAAGAAGAGCCCCGTGCCATCAGCACGGGGCTCTCTCTTAATATCAAACCAATCTCTTTTAGAGACCGTAGCTCATATAGTAAACCGAACCTGAATAGGTGAAGCTGATGTCGTTTCTCGCAACCTCATTGCCGCTCATGTTGGAAGCTCCCACATTCGTTGCCTCGATCGAGACTGTCACGTTGTTTCCTACACGGGTGACGCTGAAGGTCGTGCCAGCTGGGAACCTGTATGTGCCGACATTTTTGTCCCAGGCATAATTAGTCTCCGTATTGTCGCAAGTGTATGTACCTGTCTCAAGTGCCTGGTTGAGGCTGAACGAAACGCTGTAGTCGCCCGAAAGGTAAATGGCGGGTTTGTACGAATCGTAGAATTGCAGCGTGGTGTGTATCGAACCGCCGGTGTTGACTTCCGACAGGTGACCGATCACGATGCTGTGGGTCTGGTCGCCTATTGTGAGCGTGCCGTTGCCGTTGGCAACCGCCATGCTGTCGGCGCCCACGGTCCATTCGTTGAATGTAGTGGTCTGTCCACCGCCGGGAGTGTCAGGTGTGGTCGGCGTGTCGGTATTTGTGCCTCCGTTACCACCGTTGTTGTCGCCATCGTTGTCTTTCTTGCAGCCGGTCATAACCATAGCCACAACTGCCATAATGCATGCAAAAACATAGAATGTCTTTTTCATAATAGTTAGTTTTATGGGTTAATAATGTTTATTCAGCACTGCAAAGATATACATTTTATTCGATAAATAAAAACTATGGTGTATCTTTGCAAAAAACACAATCAAGTATGCGTACAAAACAAGCCGAACCGATACCCTCTGTAGTAGGCTGTGAGCCAGAACTTAAAACTGTCAGCATCATGAAGGCCAACCTCATAAGTATCCCGTTCCTGTTTGTTGTGGGAGGCCTCTCGGGTTGGATATATTACAAGGTGTGGCACACCTTCGAGTGGAACGGGATGGAGAATGCTCTATGGATGTTTGTCGCTATCGTAGTTGGCATTGTCGTCCACGAACTTATCCACGGGCTTACCTGGATGGCTGTCACCCGTCAGTCGTTCAAACACCTCTCTTTTGGAACAATGTCCGGTGCCGTTTACTGCCATATCGATGTGCCGATGAAAAAACGTCCATATATAATAGGTGCCGTTATGCCTCTCCTGCTGCTGGGCGTTATCCCGACGGTTGTCTCTATGGTTGTGGGTAGTACCTTCTGGCTTGTGTTTGGAGTCATCTTTATCGTTTGCGCTATTGGCGACATCATGATAATGTGGATTATCCGCCGCGAACCGTCTGACACGCTCATCTACGACCACCCCACCGAAGCTGGCTGCGTAGTTTATCGTCGTGTGTCCGAGTGAGTTGAAGGCTGCATGTAAATAGAAAAGGCGTACAGGGGTGTCTCTGTACGCCTTTCTTGTAATGCGTGTGTTTTTATTTCTTGTTTACGGGGTGCAGGAACGAAGTCAGTTGCTTTTTGACTTCGCGTTTCTGCCGTTCTCGCTCCAGGTTCTCACGCAACTCTTTCTGCTGGTCGTCGGTCAGTATTTTGTCGATGCGCATCTTCGTGCGGTACTTCGCCTGGTCGATTTTGACATACAGTGCCGACCGTTGGGCGTAAAGAGGAAACAGCTCCGAGCTCCTGTCGCCCGGCAGTCCGTAGTAGTGCTGTATCTCTTTGTGCAGGTCGCTCAGCTGCTGGCGGTAGTCTTCCAGCGTCTTCTTGCTTTCCATCGTTACCGTTTTCAGCTCGTCCTGCTGCTGCTTCGTCAGCGTCTTGACAAACTTGGCAACATCGGGCGGCGTATATGCGTTGTCATACCCCGACTGCGCCGTCGCCATGCTGGCCATCGCGCAGAAAAGTATTATCGCTGCAATCCTTCTCATGGCTCGATCCGAAAGGTCAGATGGTTTCGTCTATGCCCAGCAGTATGTCGATATAGTCAGGCGTGTAGTACACCACGTCGGCCTGGTTCTGGCGGTTGTATATCTCAGAGATGAATTTAGCCATGCCGTCGTTCTCGTTCTGCGCTTGGGTCGAGCCGGTGTTGCCGACAAACAGCAGCAGTGCTACCGATGCGGCCGCGAGGCTCATGGTTCCAATCGTCCAGCGCACGCGACGTTCTCTCTTTATGCTGAATTTCTCTTTGGTTTCAGCCTCTTTCAGGCGCTCCATCACCTGGTCCACCACGTCCACCTCTCTGGCATACTTAGACTTGGCCAGTTCGTTGAGTGTCTTTTCCAGTTCTGTGTCTGTGTATTTCATTTCACTAGCATTTTTCTTAGGTTGTTCTTCGCGCGGAATATCAGCGATTCCACTTTTGCCAGGCTCCAGCCCATCGATTCGGCTATCTCGTTGTACGACTTCTCTTCGAATGTGTACAGCACCAAGGCTGTTCTCTGGTCTTCTTTCAGTTTTTGTATTGCGTTTTGCAGTTGTGTTATTTTCTCGTTGTATATGATGTCCTCTTCTACGTTCCTCTCCTCGCTCATTCTGTCAAACCGTGTGCTGTCGTCCTCGGTCACTATCCTTTTCTCTCTCGAAAGCATCTTCGACACTACGTTCACCGTTATCCGGTATATGAACGTGCTCAGCTTCGACTCGTTCCTGAACCTCGGCAGCGCTTGGTATAGCTCCACGAACACCTGTTGTGTCACCTCGTCTATGTCCAGCCTGTTTCCGCACAGCTTGTAGCACAGATTTACCACATTCATCTGATTCTCACTCACTATCCGTGCAAAGAGGTCTCTCTCGCCGTCCAGGATTTTCTGTATGAGTTCTTGTTCGCTCACTGGCCTTTGCTTATTATAAGTACTACTATTGCCTAAAAACTTGCAACTTTTTCTATTTTTCTCTGAAATAAATTGTCATCGGCACCCCGTGGAAGTCCCACATCTCTCTCATCCGGTTCTCTACGAAGCGTTTGTAAGGGTCTCTTACATACTGCGGTAGGTTGCAGAAAAACACAAATTGCGGGTATGCCGTGGGCAGTTGGGTGATGTATTTTATTTTTATCCACTTTCCCTTCACCGACGGCGGCGGGTTCTGCTCTTTCACTATCGGCAGCATCTTTTCGTTCAGCTCCGCCGTGCTTATCCTGCGGCTCCTCGCCTCATACACCTGCTTCGCCGTCTCCAACACCTTGAATATACGCTGTTTGTTTATCACCGAGGTGAATATGATTGGCACATCCTCAAACGGCGAGATTCGTTCCCTTATCAGCTGCTCGAATTCCCCGTGTGTCTTGTGGTCTTTCTCTATCAGGTCCCACTTGTTCACCACCACCACCACTCCTTTGTTGTTGCGGCTCACCAGCGAGAATATGTTCAAATCCTGCTGCTCAAGCCCCTGCGACGCGTCGAGCATCAGTATGCACACGTCGCTGTTCTCTATGGCTCTTATCGACCTCATCACCGAGTAAAACTCCAGGTTCTCCTCCACCTTGCTTTTCTTCCTCAATCCTGCCGTATCGACGAAGTTGAAATCGAAGCCGAACATGTTGTAGTGTGTGTATATCGAATCCCTTGTCGTGCCGGCTATCGGCGTCACTATGTTGCGGTCCTGTCCTGTTATCATGTTGATAAACGACGACTTGCCTACGTTCGGCCTTCCCACCACCGCTATTCTCGGCAGTTCGTCGCCCGTGTCTATCTCCACTTCTTTGAAGTCTTTGACCACCTCGTCCAGCAGGTCGCCCGTGCCGCTTCCGCTTATCCCCGCTATGGGGTATATCTCTCCAAGTCCCAGCTGGTAGAACTCCGCTATGTCGTTCGCCACGTTCGTGTCGTCCACCTTGTTCGCCACCAGCAGCACCTTCTTTGTCGTTTTACGCAGCATCGCCGCCACGTCCTCGTCCATCGGAGTCAGCCCTTCGCGCACATCCACCAGAAACAGTATCACGTCGGCCTCCTCTATCGCCAGCTGCACCTGTCGGCGTATCTCCGTCTCGAACGTGTCGTCGCCGCCCATCACATATCCGCCCGTGTCTATCACCGAAAACTTTTTCCCGTTCCAGTCGCTGTGGCCGTACTGCCGGTCTCTTGTCACACCGCTCACACTGTCCACAATCGCCTTCCTCTCGCCCGTCAGGCGGTTGAAAAGCGTCGACTTGCCCACATTCGGCCGTCCCACTATTGCAACGATATTACTCATAGGTTCAAAACTTAAAACTCACAATTTCAATTTACAATTTTCCAGTTCATAATTAATCGCCCCGTGTGGGCACGCACTATTCGCCCTGTGCGGGCACGCACCTACCACGTCGCTCCGCGTTTCACCAGCCACTGCTGCGCCTTCTTGTTGCCCAGCTTCGCCGCTTTCTTGTACGAGTTCATCTCTCTCTGGCTGTTGCCCTGCCTCTGGTATAGTTCCGCCATCAGGCAGTAGGTCTCGTGGTCCTTGTCGTTTATCAGCACCGCCTTCTGGTACGAGTGCAGCGCCTTTGGGTAGTCTCCCTTGTCCGAGTAGGTCTTGCCCATCCCCTTGAATCCGTTCGGGTCGTCCGGTGCTATGCGTGTCGCCTTCTTGTGGTACGCTATCGAGCGGTCGTAGTCGGCCTTGTCGTTATATATCTCTCCCAGGCGGTTGTACGCTTTAACATACAGGCTGTCGTAGCTTATTATCGTCTCGTAGCACTGTATCGCCTTCCCCTTGTCGCCCTTCAGCCTGTACGCCCATCCCAGGCAGTAGTATATCTTTATCGACTTCGGCTCCTGCTGCAGCCCTTTCTTCAGGTACATCAGCGCCGACTCGTAGTTGTTCCTTATACAGAACATCGTGCCTATGTTCGCGTATGCGTCTATGTTTTCCGGTTCCGTCGCTATCGCCTTCTTGAAGTGTCCTATCGCCTCCGCGTCGTTCCCCCTGCTGTAGCAGATTATTCCCCACACGTTATACCCCCTGCTGTATTTCGGGTCGGCCTCCACCGCACGTTTCGCCCAAGTTAGCGCGTTCGTGTGGCTCCCGCGCGAGTTGAACACCAGCGCCATCGACGCCATCGCCGACGCCGACTTCGGGTTCAGCTCTATCGCCTTCTGCGCCGCCTGTTCCGCCTCGTCATACTTCTCTTTCTCCGTCAGGCAGTACGCCAGATGCTCGTATGCCTCCGCTGATTTCTCGTCATACACTATCGCTTTGCGGTACATCTCCATCGCGTTCTGGTAGTGCTCCTGCCGCTCCATCAGTTTCCCGAGGCTCACGTAGGGCTCTGCCGTCGTCGGCTCCAGCGCCACCGCCTGTTCATAGTACTGCTGCGCCAGGTCGTTCAGGTGCAGTTTCTCCGCGTTCTGAGCCTTTTTTACAAGTCCCGACACAATCGTATCCTCCTGTGCCGCAAGTCGGTAGGGGAGGATGCACATCAATGCCGCGATTATGGTTAGCAGTCGTTTCATGCGTCTGGTTCTAATCCAAAACAAATTGCAAAGATACGAAAAAAAACACAACTGCCATACTTTGTGCCTCCCATCCCCCTCAAACCGCATAAAATCCACCCCACTAACCCACTAACGCAATAACACATTAACGCATCAACCTCTATAGAAACCCCGAATGAACCCTGGATGAGTATAGGAGTTACCATAGAGATGATACGGAGTTGATACGTAGTTGATACGGCGTTGATACGGTGTTGATACGGAGGTGAGCTATTCTTTGTGCTGTCTTTCAGTCTATTGCAACGCCAAAAAATGCGCCTTTGTCATCGGCTGTATTCGCTGAATACACGCCAAAAGACTGATATCTATCTCGTTGGAATATTCCATAACAATCCTCTCGACCTTACAAAAATACTCCTTTTTTCACCCTCAAACAAGAAAAAAACACAAATTTTTTTCAAAAAATATCTATTCACCCCGTCTTAATAAATAAATATGGTAATTAAAAAAAAAATTGTACCTTTGCCCCCATGGAAAACTCAACGGCAACAAGTCTAAGGGAAAAGAAAAGAATGAATTACAGCACTGCCTTCGAGGTCAACGGCAAGACTCCGCCGCAGGCTCTCGAAATCGAAGAGGCTGTGCTCGGCGCCCTCATGCTCGACAGCAACGCCCTCAACACCTCCATCGAGTCTCTTCATCGCGAGTATTTCTACAAGCCTGAGCATCAATATGTTTTTGATGCCATCATGAAGCTTTTCCAGGATTCCTATCCCGTTGACCTCCAAACCGTCGTCGAGCGCCTTCGCAAGGACGGCACCCTCGAGCTTGCAGGCGGCGCCTACAATGTCGCCCAGCTCACCAACAACGTCGTCAGCAGCGCCCACATCGAGTATCACGCCCGCATCCTCAGCGAGAAATACATACAGCGCGAGCTCATACGCACCTCCACCGAGACCATCACCAAGGCCTACGACGAAACCACCGATGTCGTCTGGCTCCTCGACTCCACCGAGCAGAAGCTCATGGACATCAACGACAAGAACTTCCGCACCGACTACCAGCCGGTCGGCTCGCTCGTCGCCTCCGCCATGAAGCAAATCGAGGAACTCAAGAAAAAAGAGGGTGGCGTAAGCGGCCAGCAGACGGGTTTCACCGCCCTCGACCGTGTCACCGCTGGTTTCCAGCCGGGCACCCTCATCATCCTGGCCGCCCGTCCCGGTATGGGTAAGACCGCCTTCGCTCTCAGCATAGCGAAAAACATCGCGGTCGATTTCAACAAGCCCGTAGCCGTATTCTCCCTCGAGATGTCCGGCGTCGACTTGGCCATGCGTCTCATATCCAGCACCGCCGAGATTTCCGGCAGCCGCCTCAAGAAAGGCGACCTCCTCACCGACCGCGAGCGCGAGGTTATGGCCGCGCGCGTCGAGTCGCTCAACAACGCTCCGCTGTTCATCGACGACACTCCCCAGCTCACCATCTTCGAGCTCCGCGCCAAGTGCCGCCGCCTCAAGCAGCAGCACCCCGACCTCGCTATGGTCATCATCGACTACCTCCAGCTCATGCAGGCCGGCGGCGAGATGACCCGCTCTGGTAACCGTGAGCAGGAAATCAGCACCATCTCACGTCAGCTCAAGGCTCTCTCCAAGGAGCTCTCGCTGCCCGTGCTCGCCCTCTCTCAGCTCAGCCGTGCCGTCGAAACCCGTGGCGGCTCCAAGGAACCTCAGCTCAGCGACCTCCGCGAGTCGGGCGCCATCGAACAGGACGCCGACATCGTCATGTTCATCTACCGCCCCGAATACTACCATCTCGACCAGGACGACCAGGGCAACTCCACCGACGGCCTCGCCGAAGTCAACCTCGCCAAGCACCGTAGTGGCGCGCAAGCCAAAATCCAGCTCCGCTTCGTCGGCGAGTACGCACGTTTCGAGAACCTCCCCGAGGACAGCCCTTCCTCTTCCGGCCAGTCTCCTTTCTTCATGCCAGCCAACACCGATTTCGACAACAACGGCGGCGGTCGCATCCAGATTTTCGAGTCAAAGATGAATTCCTCCGACTTCGACAACCTCGACACTCCCCACGACTCCGACACTCCGCCCATCGACGGCGACATCCCATTCTAAAATAACCCCGTTTATCAATTTAGAATCACAAATAAAACAATAATAAAATGGAAAAGAAAGACCTTTTAAAAGAAACCATCAAACACATCGACATCAAGAAGTACGATTCCACCGAACTTATCGACGCTATGCGCGGTATGTCGTTCACCAGTCGCGACACCGCCCGTGCCGCCGACATCCTGACCATGATGTGCAAGGAGCATGACTGCACCAACATCCTCACCCTCGCCGGCTCGACCAGCGCCGCTGGCTGCATGCAGGTGTATGTGGACATGGTAAAGAACAAGATGATCGACGTCGTTGTCTCCACTGGAGCTTCCATCATCGATATGGACCTCTTCGAGGCACTCGGCTTCAAACACTATGTGGGCACCAAGGAGAACGTCATCCCCGATACCGTTCTGCGTGAACTTTATATCGACCGTATCTACGACACTTTTATCGATGAGGAAGAGCTGCAGGCTTGCGACAACGCCACCTATGAGCTCTCCAACATGCTTGAGGCTCGCCCCTACAGCAGCCGCGAGTTCCTCTACGAGCTCGGCAAATGGCTCCACAACGGCCGCGCTGTGAAGAAAGACAGCCTTATCCAGACCTGCTACGAGTGCGGTGTGCCTATCTTCTGCCCCGCATTCAGCGACAGCAGCGCCGGTTTCGGCATCGGCAAGCACCAGTGGGAGCGCGCCAACAAAGGCGAGAAATACCTGAGCATTGACTCGGTGTGCGACTTCGTCGAACTTACCCGCATCAAGATGGCCGCACCGCAGACGGGATTGTTTATGGTC
>JAFZTV010000051.1 GCA_017618625.1 Bacteroidales bacterium
CTCCATGAAAAATAACTTAAACAACAGTGTTATGAATAACAAGAAGAAAACTTTGATGTTTTGTGCAATGGTTTGCTTTGTTGCACTATTGGTTGTAGTTATCTGCCTAAACAGCGAATCGCGATGGGTACGGATTCCGTTTATCTGATGACGAACAGGATAACCCTCGTAGGAGAGAGCTCTTGCCTAAAAGGCAAATATACAGAGTGATATGATACTGGAGAGATTCTCGGTTCTTACAATTACAGTTCTTACAATTAAAAATTGGATGACAATTACACCTTCTATATACTATATAAATACTTAATATATAGAATATTATATATATTATTACTGAAATTGTAATGCACAAAAAAGAAACTGTAAGAACTGTAAGTGTAAGATTTTTGAAAAAACACTTGATTTTGCATCGAATTTGGTGAAAAAATGACAAAAAATCAGTAAAAAATTGATGATTTTGGAGCGGAAATGGGGATGCGATAGTGAGGCTTGGAAATACATGTATCTAATAACCAAATGATTGCCTTGATAGCCGTTGCACCGTTGCAGTTCGGTTTTCCTAAAGGGGAATTTTCACTTGGAACTGCAACGGTGCAACGGTCTTTTTTTTAGTTTTAAACTTTAAATTTTGAGTTTCAAGTGATTAGCGGTTTGCGTGCGGCAGTGGGGTGCGATTGGGAGTTAATAGGGAGGATATAGGGAGTTTCTTGGGAGTTAGGTCTTCGGCCAACGAAAACGATTGGTTGGTTTGCTGTTTACCGTTTACGGTTTACAATTGTTCGTCTAGGGTTGCGGCAGCGGAGCTGCTGAGTATGGAATAAGGGTTAAAAGTCGGTTTTTGTACAGGGAGTTGGTTGGGAGTTAGTACGGAGTTGGTCGGGCGTTGAGTTTAATTTTGAATTATAATTTTAGGATGTTTGTCGGTGTGTCACTATCTGACACTCCCGCTTTATATTTTTGCATCTCGAAAAGAATATCAATTTTAAATAGTCAGTAGTTAGTATTGTCACAGGACACAGACTAATAGTATTGTCAAATGCAGTAGCATTCATGAGCTCTTTTGAATCAAATTATATCAAGCGAATAATTCACTAGTCACTAATCACGATTCATAAAATATCATCTATGGGTTGCTTATACAAAATCATATGTCCTAATTGCGGGAAGGAATTCGAATGGAACGAGGGGCCAGGGGCGGTCGCCGACGTGCTGCATTGCGACAGTTGCGGCAAAGAGCTATGGACAACGGAGCCAATGATGGAATTCGAGTATATACAATGTGCCTGCGGAGGAACCTACGACAAAGAGGTGCCGATCATCTGTCCCCACTGCCACCAAGAACTCTCGAAACCAGGGAAGTACATAAAAGAAGCGGTGATGTGGGATTGAAAGGGCACATTACAGCTGTGCAATAAAATGACACAGATGACGTTGATGATAACATGGAGAATATAAACGGCTAGATAGTTATATATCAAACCGAAGATATCATGCATTTTCTAGACGTTAATGAGTAATCACAATTAACAAATAATATGACACCTTTAAAAAAATTCATCTGGCTGGTGGACACCGTCATGAGGGCGGGAGAGACCGGCCTCACATTGGAACAGATTGCCGACAAATGGGACCACGACGACGCTATGTGCGAGGATGGTCCTTTCTCGAAACGCTCGTTCCATCGCCACCGCAACGAGATAGACGACCTTTTCAGCATCAAGATAGAGAGCTACAGCAACGGCAGCGAACACCGCTACCGCATAGCCGACGGTGCCCGCAAGGGCTATTTCAGCCGCTGGATGCTGGACTCCATCGCCGCCAACCGAATACTGGCCGACAGCAAGGACACCGCTCAGTTTATATCCCTCGAATCCTGCAACGACACAGCTTTGCCGGTACTGCTCCAAGCTTTGAAGGAGCGGCGGATGGTGGCTTTCAGATACAACCCGTTTTGGAGCGAACGTCCTATCGATTACTTCAACTTTCAACCCCACGCACTGAAGATGTTCGAGCGCCGCTGGTATCTCATAGGACACTACGACTCCTCAAGACCACACCTGACCTACGGCCTCGACCGTATAACCGACTGTCGGCTGCAGGACGACCACTATGAGCGCGACCCCGACTTCGACTTGGACAAGATGTTCGACGGCGTTTACGGCATTGATCGCGGCCGGTCGGAAAGCAAAGACACGGAGATTCCCATCGAAGATGTGTGGCTGAAGGTGGACCCATATCAGGCAAACTACCTTCGCTCGCTCAAGCTGCACAGCAGTCAATATGAGATAGGTGAAAAGGATGGGTATCCGATATTTTCGCTGCGGGTACGTCCCACATACGATTTCAAACAGAAACTGCTCTCGCTGGGCAGCAGCGTGGAGGTGCTGAAACCTGCAAGCCTGCGTAAGCTGATGAGACAGGAGATAAATGCCATGATGACCAAATACCCCAAGGACGATGAATGATTTTGCCGCAATAGACTTCGAGACCGCCAACGGCTGCCGCAGCAGCGTGGGAGTGGTTGTGGTGCGCGACGGGGTAGTTGCCGACTCGTTCTACAGCCTTATCCAGCCGGAACCCAACTACTACAGCTGGTTCTGCCAAGAGGTGCATGGGCTCGGGCACGAAGATACCGATGACGCCGATATCTTCCCCAAGGTGTGGGATCGTGTGGCTCCGATGATAGAAGGGCTTCCGCTTGTAGCCCACAACTCACCCTTCGATGAAGGCTGTCTGCGGGCCGTTATGGACGTTTACGGAATGGATTGGCCCGACTATCGCTTCCTTTGTACCTGCCGTGCCTCACGGAGGCATTTTGGCAACCGTCTGCCCAATCACCAGCTCCACACCGTGGCGGAAGCGTGCGGCTACTGTCTGGAGAACCATCACCACGCTCTCGCCGACGCAGAAGCATGTGCAGCAATAGCGATTAAACTATTGTAACTCTGCATAGTTACACTTCATACACTTTAACCAACGTTTTTGCATTATCCAAGGATTTGTCGTAACTTTGCGGCTTGAAAGAAATCAGATATGCATGGAAAACAAAGTAACGGAACTGAAGACCTACTGGCTGCAAAACAACGGGAAGCTGAGAATAGAGGTGTCAAATCTAGGGTGCCGTGTGATGAAGCTGATTTATGACGGCATCGATGTTGTCCAAGGGTTCGAAAGCGCAGACGAATACATGCCCGAGCGACACCTTTCCGATTTTGGCGCGGTAGTGGGACGCTATGCCAACCGCCTTGCCGGCGGACGCATAACCATCGATGGGGAGACAATCCAGTTGCCACAGAACAACGGCCTTAATTGTCTCCACGGAGGCCCTCGCGGATGGCAATATTCCATCTTCGCTGTTGAAAATGTCACATCCAACCATATAGTCTTTTCGCTGATAAGTCCCGACGGCGACAACGGATTTCCCGGCACAGTACGGACAACGGTAACCTATTCTCTCGGCGACGACGACACGTTGCGTATCGACTACCATGCCGAAAGCGACAGCACCACGGTGATAAACCTCACCAACCACAGCTACTTCAATTTGAACGGAGACCTGTCCAGCAACGTCGAGAACCATTTGTTGCGTATAGATGCCGACCGATACACCCCAACCGACGAATCCGCCATTCCTCTAGGAGAGCATGCGGTGGTGGATGGAACCCCGTTCGATTTCAGGGAGGGAAAACCTGTAGGCAACGACATAAGGTCGCCACACCCGCAACTGACCATAGGGCGCGGTTATGACCATAACTTTGTGCTTAACAGTCCATCGCTATCCAATCCTGTCGCCAGCTTAAAGAGCCCTGTGACGGGTATCGTGATGGACGTGATGACAACCGCTCCGGGCATACAAGTCTATACGGGAAATTTTCTTGATGGAGTAAAGGGCAAAAAAGGCGCCTGCTATGCACGGCGTAGCGCCATCTGCCTTGAAACACAACAATATCCCGATTCTCCAAATCACAAGTGGCCCGAATCGACAGGCTACCTGTACAAAGACAAACCATTCAAAAGTACTACAATATTCAAATTCAGCCATTGACAATATAAAAAATCCTGCCATGATTGACACCGACATCCTTATACAAGAATTCACAACCCGCTATGATGGCGAGGCGCAACTTTTCACCGCACCGGGCCGCATAAACCTGATTGGCGAACACACCGACTACAACGGCGGTTTCGTATTCCCTGGCGCCGTTGACAAAGCTATAAGCGCAGCCATCCGACCCAACCGCAGCCGCAAAGTGAACCTCTATGCCATCGACCTTCACAAAGGGTGTAGTTTCGATTTAGGCGACACCGAAGGGCCAGTTGAAACCCACTTCCGCTATGTCTATGGCGTAGTGCGCGAAATGATTGCTGCAGGTGTGTCGGTTGAAGGGTTTGACGCTGTATATGGCGGCGACGTACCGCTTGGCGCGGGTATGAGTTCCTCGGCTGCGCTCGAGTGCTGTTTCGCCAATGCGCTGAACATCCTTTTCGACGGCAACCTCGACAAAATGGCTCTGGCTCGCATCGGACAGGTTACCGAGCACAAATACGTCGGAGTGAAATGCGGCATCATGGACCAGTTTGCCTCCATGCACGGGAAAGCGGGCCATCTTATGCGACTCGACTGTCGCAGCGGCGAATTTGAATACTTCCCATGGCATCCCGACGGCTATCAGCTTGTGCTGGTCAACAGTTGTGTAAGGCACGAACTCGTAGGATCTCCCTACAACGAACGCCGTGCCTCATGCGAGCGAGTAGCATCACTCGTTGGTGTTGAGACTCTCCGCGACTGTTCGTGGCAACAGCTGGAAGCTATCAAAAGTCAGCTATCCGATGACGACTATAGGCGCGCCCGCTACGTGCTGGGTGAGAAAGACAGGGTCTTGGCTGTAAGCGATGCTCTGAAACGGGGTGATTATGATGAAGTCGGACGACGGATGTATCAAACACACGAAGGTCTCAGTCACGACTATGAGGTCAGCTGCCCTGAACTTGACTTCCTCGTGGCCGAGGCACAACGTCTTGGGGCAACGGGAAGCCGCCTTATGGGTGGCGGTTTCGGCGGCTGCACCATCAATCTTGTAAAAGACTCCCTATACGACCGTTTCCTCTACGAGATAAGCAAGTCGTACGAAACCAACTTCCACATCGCATGCCAACCAATTCCCGTTGTCATAAGCGACGGTGCGAAGCGTCTCGAAAAATAAACTTACGGCAAGAGGTGTTATCTCACCTCTACCTCGTCGATGAACAGCCAAGCCTGCTCGCCTGCACTTATGTGCCATGCTGGCATTTTGCCGAAGTTCTTCACTTTCAGTCTTACATAGCGCGCTTTGGCGTTACCTTTGACTGAGAACACCTTGATTCCCTTTGTGCCTGCGTTGTCTGCCACAGGCTCGTATCCTGTCGAGGACTTCGCGAAGGGGCGGTAGTTCTTGCCGTCGTCCGAAACGCTGGCTTCGAGTTCGACAGGATAGAATATCCAACTGCGTGTGTCCTCGAGACATGAAGCGCCGACGGAATGTACCTCACGCGACTCAAGCAGGTCTATCTCCACTTCCATATCGTTCTGCCAGCCCTGCCAGCCGCCTATACGGTAGTTTACCTGTCCATACAGATGGTCAACCAGACCCTCGGCACCGTTTTCATAATACTGCGGGTTTGGTTCGGTAACGTAAGTCAGCCGCTTGTCTGCAACAAAGCGTGTAAGCTGTTGTGTAACAACGTTGCTGTAACCAGTCTCACTATTGTATGCCACCGCCTTGATGACCGCATCACCGCTAACAGCAAAAGGTTCGGTATAGCGTGCCGACGATGTGTCGGGGTCGCTACCGTCAAGGCTATAGTATATTTGTGAATTGCTATTTGTGAATTGTGACTTGTTGGTGCCAGGCAGTGAAAGCTCCACGGTGCGTACATTGTCGAAACGCTGACGCCAGTCTCCGAAACAGGGTATAAGCGTAATCAGGTCGTGAGCCTCTGTGGCTAACTCTGAGCGGTCGTAGAATTCTCCGTTGCGCATGAATTTGCCTGCCTGCCAGCTCGTCTGCTCTATCGGTTCCATCCCTTCCACAGTAACCTTCTTGAACAACGGCTTGACGGTTACATACTCGCCGCTGCCAGGACACACAGGGTAGAATCCTATCGCGCTCATCACATACCAAGCGCTCATCTGTCCGCAGTCTTCGTTCCCACAGAGTCCGTCGGGCTTCGAACTGTAGAGCGTTTTGATTATGCGGTCCACCAGCTGCTGTGTCTTTTCGGGCTGTCCCACATAGGTGTAGAGATATGCAGCGTGGTGCGAAGGTTCGTTGCCGTGCGCGTATTGTCCTATCAGCCCAGTCACATCGACCTGGTCGCGTCCGCTGAGCTCCGACTTGCCGTAGAACAGCGAGTCAAGGAACAACTCTGCAGCCTCTTCGCCGCCTATGTGACTTATCCATCCATACACGTCATGCGGCACGTAGGTGCTATACTGCCACGAGTTACCCTCAGTGAAGTTATTGTTTATTTCCGTAGGCTCAAAAGGCGTCATGAAACCTCCGTTACGACGCGGATGCATATAGCCTTCCACATCCATCAGGTTCTTCCACGACTGCGACCTCTTTATATAGTTGGCGTAGATGTGGTTCAAGAATGTAGCATCCTGCTCAACAGTGCCTATCATCGCAGCAAACTGTGCTATGCACCAGTCGTCGTAGGCATACTCCAGCGTCTTCGACACCGACTCGTTATCCACTTCGCTGCTGAGATACCCTTGTTGTGCGTATGCAGCACGTCCGTATTCATTCAGGTTCGATGTAACCATCAGTCCTTCAAGCAGCTTCAGCTTGTACTCGTCGGGCCACTCGTCAAGTATGCCGGCAGTAGCGGCTTCAAGCACCACCGGTGCGGCGTGATAACCTATCATGCAGTGCGTCTCGTGTGCCGCCAGTTCCCACATCGTAGTTTCTCCACCCTGTTCATAGTGTTTCAGTATGCTATAAATAAAATCTTCGGTGCGTTTGCGGTCAATTATGGTCAACATAGGGTGCAATGCTCTGTAGGTATCCCAAAGCGAGAACACGGTGTACATCTCATGCTCTCCTTCCACCTGGTGTATCTCTCCGTCCTGCCCTCTGTAGCGTCCGTCTGCATCGCTCCACAGGTACGGCGAGGTCATACAGTGGTACAACGCCGTATAGAAACACTTCTTTTGTTCTTTCGTGCCCCCTTCAACCTTGATTTTCGAAAGTTCCGCTTCCCACACCTCGTTGGCTGCCGACTTCATCTCGTCGAAACTCTTTTTCTCGTCGCTATATAGGTTCTTCACCGCTCCCTCTTCGTCCACTCCCGATATCGCCACCAGCAGCGTCGCTTCTTTCACTCCTTCAGCAAACCTCACCACCGCCTGAGTGCTGTCATTCACCATCTCCACCTTCTCTATCTTCTGGTCGCTCTCGATGGCGAAAAATAGGTGCTGGTCGGGATTCCACGACGCGCTGTGCCTATGTCCGACAATCATTGTACGGTCATTCTCTCCTTTAACTATCTCTATCCCTCCCGACAGCAGTTTGTCTCTATGCTGCAGGTCTATCACAAATCCGTTTCCGCTCTCTTTGCTATATCTGTAACGATGTGCCGCTCTCCTCTTGTCGCAAGTCAGCTCCACGTCCACATTGTTCCTATCCAGATGCACGCTGTAATATCCAGGTCGGGCCGTCTCCTTCTTGTGAGTAAAATGAGAGCAGTAGTCGTTGCTTTTCAACTTCTCACCGTCATAACCAAAAGTCTCGTCTATCGGCATAATCAGCACATCGCACAGGTCCTCGCAGCCGGTGCCGCTCAAGTGTGTCTGGCTGAATCCATACACTGTGTCGTCGCTGTAGTGGTAGCCGCTGCAACCATCCCAGCCCTCAAGACGTGTGTCCGGCCCGGGTTGGATCATGCCAAAAGGCACAATGGCTCCGGGATAGGTGTGCCCGTGTCCATCGGTACCTACAAAGGGATTAACATAATCTGTGAGCTGCTTTCCTCTATTGCACGATAAAAGCAGCATCACCACTACGATAAGACAACCAAATTTTCTCATAATCAATACGTTTATATTCTCACGCTCCCATTTGTCAAATGCTTCAGCATTCATTAGCCCCGCTTATGCAAAGCGAATAATTCACTGTTCACTGGCCACTATTTCTTCATCTTAATCAGCGCAGCAGCTCCAAGTATGGCAACCTCGTTGGCATTAAGCTCCGACATGCGGATGTCGCAGCTGCCCTCATAAATGTTGAGCAAGTGTTTTTTGAACGACTCACGCAGTGGTCCCATCAGTGGCTCTCCAACCTTCGTGGGACCGCCCATCAGGAATATCGCCTCCGGTGCCGAGAAGGTCACCGAGTTGGCCATCGCTATTCCCAGCCAGTAGCCCGTTTGAGCGTACGTCATGATAGCCACCATGTCGCCGGCGTTGGCAGCGTCGCCAACCATCTTAGATGTCACGTCTTTATCGGCCACCGAGTACAGTTTGCCGTTGTAGTTGGGTGTTCTCTTTCTCAACTCGCAGAAGGTCTGCACAATGCCCCTAGCCGAGGTGTAGGTCTCCAAGCAGCCTTTACGTCCGCAGCTGCACTGACGGCCTTCTGGTATCAGTATGGCGTGCCCCAGCTCGCCAGCGGCGCCGGTCGAACCGTGCACCAGTTTGCCGTCCACCACTATGCCGCTGCCCACACCCGTGCCGAGCGTAAACATGATGAAATGCTGCATACCTTTGGCTCCGCCGTATATCAGCTCACCGTAAGCAGCTGCGTTGGCGTCGTTGCTCAGCACCACCGGCACCTGCATATATTTGTGCATCTCCTCCTCGAAGTTCAGCACCCCTTTGATGGTCAGGTTCGGTGCGTTATCGACACATCCGGTATAGAAGTTTCCGTTGGGTGCGCCGATGCCTATACCCTCTATCGCCTCCACTCCATTCTCTTTCATAAGCTTCTCTATGCAGCCCATGATGTCTTTGACGTATGGCTCCAACTGCGTGTAGGCGTTGGTGGGGATGTTGTTGCGGGCAATGATTTTGCCGTCTTCACGCACGAGGCCCATATCGGTGTTGGTGCCTCCGATGTCGATTCCGATTGCGTAACTCATAAAACGAATTGAATATTGATGATTTAAAACTTAAAACTTACAGCTTAGAACTCCCCACTTATTGCTCATCCTCCAGGCTCCAACCTTCTTTCACAAAGCCCACTATCATCGGGAACATCCTCGTGTAGCCGCTCTTGATGTTCTTCTTCTCATACCTCACCTGCACTATTACGTCGTGCGAGTAGCCGTCCTTCACCACCTCATACAGTTTCTTTCCTGCCTCCGAGGTCTTCAGCACAAAGGCCGATTCGCCTATACGCACGTTGTAGTATTTGGCCGCAGTCAAACCGTAATCGCTGGCAAACTCACTGCTCAGTCTCGCCGTCACTCTGAACTGCCGCGTGACCGTGCTCTTCTCGGCGCGGAAAGCCTCAAACGAGTATTCGTCGGTGCCCGTCGTCGCCTGCCAGTCAATCTTGAACCCCTCGGCAGTGCGCTTCACATACACCACATACATGTCCGCATCCACGCGAGTCACACGTCCCAACGCCACCTCGTCGTCATCCACCGAGATAAGCGACTTCTTTACCTTCTCCGCCGAATATCCTCCGCTGTAGTAGCGACGCATCAGCGGCTCCACGCGTGCCGAGTCCAGCACATACTGCAGCTGGTCCGTCCAGCGTTTCGCCCCGTAGTACTGCTGCACCAGATATACTATCGAGTCCTCCGTGGTGACAGGTTTCACTATATACTCGTCCAGCTCGCCCTTCTTCAAGGCTTCCAGGTCTTTCTCCAGCGCGTGAATCTTCGACTGCATCTGCTTGATGCTGTTCGCCTGCTTCTCTTGTTGGCTGCGCAGGTTTCCTATCTCTTGCTGCAGCGACTCTATCTCCGTGCGGAAAGTGGATTCGTCCTCGGCGAGTTTCGCCTGCAACTGTTCCACCGACTCCGTCAATGCGTTAATCAGCGAGTCGCGCATCTCGTTCTTCTTCTTGAGGCTCTGGGCCGACATCGGCACTACAAGCACCACAGCCACAAGCAATAATATAAAGCGTTTCACAGGTATTTTTGTGTGTTGAATGTTCTAAAATATTTTGTTCCTTACGCCAGCAGTGCCTTCACCATCTCGGGCACCTTGGCCATATCCTCGTCGGTAGCCTTCCAGAAAGCTCTGATATTCTCGTCCACCACCTCGAAGCCAGCGTCTTTCAGTTTCTCCTGAAGCATCTTGACCGACTCGCCGCTCCAGCCGTAGCATCCGAAGGCAGCGGCCCGCTTGTTCTTGAACTTCAGCTGCTTCAAGAACTCTATCCAACCCGCCACGCTCGAAAGGATGCTGTTGCTCACCGTAGGCGAGCCGACGGCTATGGCCTTCGACTTGAACACCTCGGTCATCACCTCGTTCTTGTCGGCTTTGGCCACGTTGAACACCTTTACCACCGTCTCGGGGCTCTGCCTGCGGATTTCCTCGGCTATGGCGTGGGCAATCTGCGTGGTACCCTCCCACATGGTGTCGTAAGCCACGGTGATTTGGTTCTCCTGGTAGGCGGCAGCCCACTTGGCGTAGGTCTCGACAATCTGCATCGGACGGTCGCGCCAGATGGCACCATGCGACGGAGCGATGATGTCGATGGGCAGGTTGAGCGAGGCAATCTCCTCAAGTTTCTTCGCCACGAGGTTCGAGAAGGGGTTGAGAATATTGGTGTAATATTTGATGGCCTCCTTGTAAAGCAGGCACTGGTCAGCCTTGTCGTTGAATAGCTCATCGACAGCGTAGTGCTGGCCAAAAGCGTCGTTCGAGAAGAGGATGTTGTCGCCAGTCATGTAGGTAGCCATCGAGTCGGGCCAGTGGAGCATCTTCATCTCGACGAATATGAGCTTCTTGCCGTTACCGATCTCGAGGGTATCGCCAGTCTTTACGGTGTGGAAATTCCAGCCCCGCTTGCCATACTGCCCTTCGAGGCTCTTGACGGCCTGGGCGGTGCAATAAATCGGCGTGTCGGGTATTTCGGCCATCAAGGCGGTGAGGGCACCCGAGTGGTCGCACTCGCCGTGGTTGGCAATGACATAGTCAATCTTCTTGAGGTCAATCTCCTTCTTGAGGTTCTCCACGAAATCGAAACGGTGAGGGGTCCAGATGGTGTCGATGAGCACCGTCTTTTCCTCTTCCACGAGGTAAGCGTTCTGGCTCGAACCGTTCATGATAGAGTAGTCGTCGCCATGGAAAGTCTCCAGTTCCCAGTCGATATAGCCGACCCAGCTGACGTTGTTTTTAATCTGTCTTTTCATATCTTCCGTATTTTTTGTTATCAATTCGAGGGTTGCAAAGATAGTAAAAAGATACGAGTAATGATTAAGTGAGGTTGAGAATTTGTTCTCTAATGTTTTTTTTCGTATCTTTGCAACCGCTTACGAGAGAATGTAAGTATGCGAGAAAAGCATAACTTTAGTCCTTGCACTGAAATATCGCCAATATTAAATCAAGGAGGGAAGAGTGACTGCTCTTCGTCATGCCAATATGACGGCTTGGAGGAACAATCTGTACCAGCCGCATATCGGTTGGCGTGAGACCCCCCTTGAAACAAACCATTCCTTGATGGGTGTTTGGCGACACCTCAGTGCAAATGGGCAAGAGTTCATAAGTCTCATGCCTTTCTTTTTGTATGTATATGTCTCATTGGAGACTTGGGGGCCTAATTTCAAGTTGGGAGTTCAACAAGTTCAAAAAAAATCATAACACTATGGGCAAAACAATTTACATTCTTTCTTGCACATCCACCAAAGACAAGGATGCCAAGACTGTCGAAACGCTCTACACAGGGCCAATGTTCGTTAAAGGCCTCGCATACGCCAAGCGCCATCACGCAAAACACATTCTTGTAATCGGCGGAGTTTGCAAATCCGAGGTTTACGAACTTAGCGACAAGGCTTCGTTCTACGATGGGCTGGATATAAAAGAGCTACACAAAGCCGACCGCCTGAAACTGGCCAAGAAGCGGCTAGTCAGCCTCAAAGCCAAAGGTTGCGACACCGAAAACGACAAGTTTATATTCTTGACAGGTCAGAGCTATTACGAGTTTCTGCTGGCAGACCAACGGAATGCCCTGCCAGATGCCATAAAGCATTATGAGCTGCCGTTCCGCGAAAACGAACTGAAAGGGAACGGTGATATTAATCATTTTCTTGACAACAATTAAACCCTGAAAATCATGAAAAAAACATTACTTTTTCTCGCATTCCTTCTTGGAATTGCGTTGCAGTCTTGGGCTTACAATTTCGTACAGGGTGGGCTTGCTTATAACATCGTTGACGGGAATGCACATGTGACATACAGGAATTCAGCTCCCCCAAGATACACATCTTTGCAGTTGCCGAGCAATCTCACCATTCCTTCCTCGGTGACATACGGCGGCACCACATACTCTGTCGTAGCCATCGACGAGGGTGCCTTCCAGGGCTGCAGCCACCTTACCTCTGTCACCATTCCCAACTCCGTCACTTCCATCGGTACCGCAGCCTTCCAGAGCTGCACTGGATTGACCTCCGTCACCATTGGCGACTCCGTCACATCCATCGGCTATCAGGCATTCCATGGATGTACAGGCCTGACTTCCGTCACCATCCCCAACTCCGTCACATCCATCGAATACGCTGCCTTTCAGGACTGCACGGGGCTGACCTCTATCACTATCCCCAACTCCGTCACTTCCATCGGCAACGATGCCTTCAACGGCTGCACCAGCCTGACCTCTGTCACCATCGGCAACTCCGTCGCCTCCATCGGCTGGCGTGCCTTCCAGGGCTGCACCGGCCTGACCTCCGTCACCATCCCCAACTCCGTCACCTCTATCCAAGCATCCACCTTTCAGGACTGCACTGGACTGCTCTCCGTCACCATCGGCAACTCAGTCACGTCCATCGGCAACTATGCCTTCAATAACTGCACAGGTCTGACCGCCATCACCATCCCCAACTCCGTCACATCCATTGGCGTGAGAGCATTCTCTCTCTGCACAAGTCTGACCTCCATCACTATCCCCAACTCCATTACTTCCATCGACAACAAAGCCTTCCATGACTGTACAAGTCTGACAACTGTCAACTTCAACGCAACAAACTGCACCACGATGGGTAGTTTAGAGCATCACGTATTTTCTAACTGTACCGCTTTGACAACGCTCAATATCGGAAACAATGTGCAAACAATTCCTGCTTTCGCCTTCTGTGGCTGCTCAAGACTGACATCCCTCACCATCCCCAACTCCGTTACAGTCATCGGCTATTCTGCCTTCGATGGTTGCACAGGTCTAGCCGAAATCCATTCGCTCAACAACGTTGCCCCAACATATGTAGCCACTAGTTTCAATCAAATTACGAGCACTATCCCCGTATATATTCCTTGCGGAAGTCTTCAGTCATATCAGACTGGGTGGTCTTATTTTTCTAACTTCATAGAGGAGTCGGGGATAGCTTTCAACGTTGTGTCGGACAACGAGTCAATGGGTACAGTGCATATCGACTCCTATCCGGGCTGTACCGATTCGTTGGCCACAGTGTCGGCCACAGCAAATGACGGCTACGCTTTCGACCACTGGAGTGACGGCTCCACCGACAACCCGCACACCTTCTCCGTAACATCGGGTATGACAATCACCGCCTATTTCGGACTTGCCGCCACCGTTACCGTCAATTCCGACAACACCACGATGGGTGTCGGGATCGGCAGCGGCTCCTACGCCATCGGTGGCACAGCCACCATCAGCGCCGAAGCCAACTACGGCTACCACTTTACACACTGGAATGACGGCAACACTGAAAATCCACGCACCATCACCGTCACTGTCGATACCAGCTTCACCGCCTTCTTCGAAATCAACCAATACACCGTCAATGTAGTGTCTGGCAACACGGAGCTGGGCAGCGTGACCGGTGGCGGCACCTTCGACTACGGCACCTCAATCACCATCTCGGCTGAAGTTCTAGCAGAGAACCACCACTTCGCCCACTGGCAAGATGGCAACACCGACAACCCACGCACCATCACCGTCACAGCTGACACAACATATACGGCTTACTTCGCCATCGACGAATACACCGTTACCGCAGTCTCTGACAATTCCACGATGGGCACAACAAGTGGTAGCGGTTCTTACGCCATTGGCACCACAGCCATTATCAGTGCCAACGCCAACACCGGATACCACTTCACCCAATGGAACGACGGCAACACCGACAACCCACGCACCGTGACCGTAACTTGTGACACCACATACACCGCCTTCTTCGAGGCTGACGATTTTGTTATCACCGTACTGTCTGACGATCCGTCGATGGGCACCGTGAGCGGTGGAGGCATATACGCTTACGGCAGCACCATAACCATCACCGCAACACCTGTTGATGGATACATGTTCGCATACTGGCAGGATGACAACAACGACAACCCACGCACCATAACCGTCACTGGCGACGCCGAATATGTGGCACACTTTTACCGCCCTGAAGGCATCGACGATGTAGATGAAACTGACAATATCAAGATCTATACTCGCGGCAACACGATTGTGATAGACTTGAGCGGGCAGCAGGCTGCAGGTAGCAGGCAGTCAATCGTCGTTTACGACATGTTAGGCCGTGTGATAAAGACTGACGCAATCAAGCATTCAAGCAATCAGACAATCATCCCCGTCTCCGGGATGGGCATCTATATGGTGAAAATCGGCGACCAACCGTCTCGCAAAGTGCTGGTAAGACCATAACAGAACCGCCATATCAACAACATCAAAGGGAGGCAGATTGCCTCCTTTTTTGTTTGTAGGGAAAACCAAACCTGATTTCAGGCTGGATATGCAACCCACGGAAAATGATAAAACGCAAAAAAAGTTGCACAATTCATTAATTTAGCTTATCTTTGCCAACTCATTCAGTTATTAACAAGTGGTGTTAATTACTGGGAATCAGATAAAAATAATAAAAAAACATAACTGTTATGGGTATCAATGCTAACAAAAAAGTGAAGAGAAGAAAAGTTAGAGTCTGCGGCAACAAGAACTCCACCAACAACTGGGGTCTCAACGCAGCTGGCTGGACCGCCGTTCACAAGGCCGTCATCGCCGCCGAGCAGAACAACTAACAGTCTCTTCCTCCCTCCTTTCCGAAGGGAGACCGGCCGAAACGGACATTCACCATCGTGGATGTCTGTTTTCTTTTTTATCTCTTGTTCAAACCCTCCGACTCCAAAAGCCTACGGTACGTCCGTTCGGCTGCCATCTGCTCCGCCGACTTGATACTCAGCCCGCTGGCCGAATCCATTGCCTCCCCGTCTATCTCCACATGCACATGGTAAATGGCGTGCTTGTCGTGTCCGTGGCGCTCGGTGCTGTCCAGAACAAAACGCAGTGGAACATGCCTCTTCTGGCAGTAGTCTATCAGGTGCCCCTTGAAATTCCAATCGGTGCTGGCAAGGGTTTCCACATCTGTGTAGTGGTTCAATATACGCTGTATGACAATCTTTCTCGTGAAGTCATAGCCCCTGTCTATATATATCGCCCCAATCAGCGCCTCCAGCGCGTTGCCCTCCAGCGAGCGGTTCTGCGATATACGTATGGCCGAGCGGTTATACGAAAGCAGGTCGTAAAGCCCCATCATGTGGGCTATCTTGTTGAGGCTGCGGCGGCTGACTATCTTCGACCGCAGCTCTGTAAGATATCCCTCCCCTCTGTCCGGGTACTTGGCATACAGATGTTCCGCCACAATGGCGCTCAGCATCGCGTCGCCCAGGTATTCCAGCCGCTCGTTGTTCAACTTGCGCCCGTCCGACAGCTCCTGCATCGACGACTTGTGCGTCAACGCCGTGTGGTACAGCTCTATATCGCGCGGCGAGAAACCCAATGTCTTACGACAAAAGGCTCTGATTTCGGAGTATGAGTTGTTGGAAAGCTTTCGCTTGAAGAGGTTCTTCAACTCCATTTGCGGAAAGCGAGTGAAACATTGTGTCCGCCAAATCCAAACGCATTACTCAGCGCAAACGGTATCTCGCGCTGACGCGCTGCGTTGAACGTGAAGTCCAGCGGCTCTATGCGCGGGTCGTCTGTGAAATGGTTGATGGTCGGCGGAATGATGTCGTTCTTTATCGAAAGAACCGTGATGGCTGCCTCCAGTGCACCGGCTGCGCCCAGCAGGTGTCCCGTCATCGACTTGGTTGAATTGAGGCTTATCTTCTTTGCATGCTCGCCAAAAAGCGCGGCTACAGCCTTCGGCTCTGCTATGTCGCCCTGTGGTGTCGACGTTCCGTGGGTGTTGATATGCACAACATCCTCCAGACGCATCTCCGACTCCTCAACGGCCAACCTCATGGCAGCCGCAGCACCCGTCCCTTCCGGGTGCGGAGCGGTGATGTGGTGTGCGTCGGCGGTCGCGCCCCAGCCCGTGAGCTCGGCATAAATCTTCGCGCCTCTCGCCTTCGCGTGCTCCAACTCCTCCAGTATCAGGGTTGCCGACCCCTCGCCCAATACGAAACCGTCGCGGTCGGCGTCAAACGGACGCGAGGCCGTCTTCGGGTCGTCGTTGCGGGTCGAGAGCGCCTGCATCGACGAGAAAGCCCCGATGCCGCTCTCGGCTATGGCAGCTTCCGAACCGCCGGCTATGGCGGCAACGGCCTTACCCAGACGTATCAAGTCAAACGCCTCGCCCAGCGCAACAGCCGAGGATGCGCATGCCGCAGTCACCGCATAGTTAGGGCCTTTCAACCCATAACGTATCGAGATGATGCCGGAGCAGATGTTGGTGATAGTCTTGGGAACAAAGAACGGGCTGAACCGAGGCACATACCCTCCCTTGCAGAAGTCTATGCTCTCGTTCTGGAATGTCTTCACCCCGCCGAATCCGGAACCCCAGATAACGGCAACGCGCTCTTTGTCTATAGGACCGTCAAAAATACCCGAGTCGGCTATAGCCTCGTCGGTCGAAACAATAGCATATTGCCCGAACCTGTCCAGGCGGTTGACCTCCTTGCGGTCGAAATACGCAAGCGGGTCGTAGCCTTTCAGCTCACTGGCTATATGGCATTTGAATTTTTCGGTGTCGAAATAGGTAATCACGTCCGCGCCGCTTACCCCATCAAGCAACGACTTCCACATCGATGGCACATCGTTGCCTACCGGAGTAAGCGACCCGATACCTGTGACTACAACACGTTTCAGTTCCATTAAAACTGATTACGCAGTGATTTGTTTAGTTAGCTTTGGCCTCTTCAATAAACTTGATGGCGTCGCCAACAGTGGAGATTTTCTCCGCGGCATCCTCGGGGATGCTGATTCCGAACTCTTTCTCAAGCTCCATGATAAGCTCAACGGTATCCAAAGAATCAGCTCCGAGATCGTTAGCAAAGTTAGCAGTCTCAACTACTTCTTTTTCATCTACTCCAAGCTTGTCAACAATGATAGCTGTTACTTTCGTTGCAATTTCAGACATAATCTTAATTTTTGGATTAAACGAGTTGCAAAGAAACAAAAAAAAACAAACATACAAGTGTTTTTCAGAGTACATTTTCCCCAACCGAAAGTTAATAAGCTGTGAAACAAAGCCCTGATTTGTTAAAAATTTTCACATTTACAGCCGTTTGCACCTCGAATCCGTTTAATAACAGCCGTTTCGCACCACTCTAAATGTTAAAATACCTCGCCCCAAATTCACTGCTTCTCCTGTGACATTTTCCCTATTTTACCTCTGCAAAACATATCAAAAAAGTGTTTCCTTACGTTATTAATAGTAACTTTTTGAACAATTGAACCCATGAAACGCATTGCAATACTCGCGTCGGGCAACGGCACCAACGCTCAACAGATATCCGAATATCTGGCAGACAACAACGACATCGAGGTTTCCTGCATCGTCTATAACCGTCGCGACGCCTACGTCGCTCAACGTGCCGCCAACCTCGGCATCGAAGCCCAGTACTTCAACAAAAAGGACTTCCTCGAAACCGACCGCGTGCTCGACTACCTGCAGCAAAAACATATCGACTACCTCATCCTGGCAGGCTTCCTACTGCTCGTCCCGCAAAACCTGCTCGACGCCTTCCCCAACCGCATCGTCAACATCCACCCTGCCCTGTTGCCCAACTACGGTGGCAAAGGCATGTACGGCCACCACGTCCACGAGGCCGTCATCGCCAACCACGAACCCGTGAGCGGCATCACCATCCACATCGTGGACAACCACTACGACCACGGCACCACCCTGTTCCAAGCCAAATGCGCCCTCACCCCTCAAGACACCCCCGACTCCCTGGCCGCGAAGATTCACATTCTCGAAAAGACCTGGTTCCCTCCAGTAGTCGAGGCCTTCGTGCTCGGCAAACCCATGCCTGAACCTAAGACTCTGGAAGCCTGATGCGCATAGGGGTCAACACTCGTCTGCTGCTCGATGGCAAGATGGACGGCATCGGCTGGTTCGCCTTCCACACCCTCCGCCGCATGGTCGCAGCTCATCCCGAACACGAATTCTTCTTCTTTTTCGACCGCAAGCCCTCGCCCAAGTTCATCTTCGCCGACAACGTGAAACCCGTCGTGGTCAATCCGCCGGCGCGCCATCCCGTTCTCTGGTGGCTGTTTTTCGAGTGTGGCATCGCGCGCGCAATAAAAAAACATCGAATAGACCTTTTCCTCTCCCCCGACGGCTACATCCCGCTGCATGCCGCCATCCCCGTCGTTGATGTAATCCACGACATCAACTTCGCCCACTTCCCCAACAACCTCAAGCCCTCCCACCAACGCTACATGTCTCACTACTTCCCGCTCTTCGCCGACAAAGCCTCGCAGGTTGTCACCGTCTCCGAGTTTTCGAAAGCCGACATCGCCAAGACCTACACCATCTCTCCCGACAAAATCAGCGTGGTTTACAACGGTGCCGGCGATGCCTACCGGCCTTTGAGCCCTGATGAGCAACTCAGCGTGCGCCAGCAATACTGCGGCGGCAGCCCCTACTTCATCTTCGTCAGCACCATACTGCGCCGCAAAAACCTCGCCAACCTCCTAAAAGCTTTCGACCTCTTCAAATCCTCCGACTCGCAAGGTCACAAACTGCTCGTCGTTGGAGCTCGCGTCTGGTGGCAAGACGAGCTGAAAGAGGCCTTCGACTCAATGAAGCACCAGTCTGACGTGCAGTTTCTAGGGCACACCAGCGCTGACGAACTTTCCCGCCTGTTAGCTGCCTCCACCGCCCTCGTCTATCCCTCCTTCTTCGAGGGTTTCGGCATCCCTATCGTCGAGGCCTTCTGCGCCGAGACCGCCGTAATTACCTCCAACGTCACCTCCATGCCCGAGGTAGCCGGCGACGCCGCCCTCCTCATCGACCCTCACAATGTCAATGCCATCGCCGACGCAATGCATCAACTGGCCGACGACACACAGCTGCGGCAGCAGCTGATAGAGCGTGGACGCGCAAGACGCAGCCTCTTCACCTGGGACGACGCCGCCACCAAACTATGGGACATAATGATGCAGACCTACAAAGATGCGTAGTATTTTCATATACACTCTTATGCTGCTGCTAGCAGCAAACCTGTGCGCGCAGACCGACACCTCGTCGGCCAACCTGGTGTTCAACCCCTCTTTCGAGGACCATATCGAATGTCCCAGGAAAATCGACGCCAAAGGCGTTCTCACCATCGTCGAGGCCTGGTACCAGCCCACCGCCGGAAGCGCCGACTACTTAAACCGCTGTTCCACACGCGAATGCGCCGTACCTCAAAACAAACTCGGCTACCAGCAGCCTCGCACCGGCGACGCCTACTGCGGCATCTACTGTTCCAAGGATGAATACCGCGAATACATCCAGACTCAACTCCGCGAGCCCCTGAAACCGGGCTGCCGCTACCGTGCCTCCTTCCACGTCTCCCTCTCCGAAAACTCCACTGTGGCCGTCTCATCCATCGGTGCCCTCTTCACCGCCGAACGCATCACCGACTCCGGCAGGGGCATCCTCATGCACAAACACCGCAGCTCTATGGGATCGCTCGTAAGCCAAACCATCTCCACCCCATTCTCCCCGCAGGTAGTCTGCACTCATGTCCTCTCCGACACCTCCGAGTGGATGGAAGTCAGCGGCGAATTCACCGCAGCCGGCGGCGAGGAATTTCTCACCATCGGCAACTTCACCGATGCCGCACGTTCCGGCATCACCGAATACGACTGGCTCACCCAGATTCTCACCGGCAGCTACTACTACATCGACGATGTAAGTGTCATCCTAATCAGCGCCCCCGAATCAGCCCAGGCCTCCCCCATCCAACCAAACCCATCCACCCCGACAACCCATCATCCATACAATCAAACAATCTCAACACTCTCCGTCGGCGCCACCGTGGTGCTCCACGACATCTACTTCCAGTTCGACCGCAGCACCATACTCCAACAGTCCTACAAAGAGCTCACCAACCTGGTCAATCTGATGCGTGACAACCCCAAGATGCGTATCGAGATAGGCGGCCACACCGACGACCAAGGCAGCGCCTCCTACAACCTGAGACTCTCCGAAAGCCGCGCCAAAGCCGTCGCCGATTACCTCACAGCCAAAGGCATCGACCCCAAACGTCTGCAATACCGCGGCTATGGTAAATCCCGCCCCATCGCCGACAATTCCACCGAAGAAGGCCAAGCCAAAAACCGCCGAGTGGAAATCAAAATCCTCTCAAAATAATTCCGCGGAATTCCTCCCAACTGATGGCAAACCCACCATCGAAAATAACAAAAACCCTATCCACATGGAAAGGGTTGTCTAATATCGATTTCTATCAGACTCCATCCGAATTGATACGGACTTGATACGGACCTGATACGGACAATAAACTTGCCAAACAAGGTAAACTTGAACAAAAAAGTCCTTGCGGTATACCGCAAGGACTTAACGTAAATTTATAGACATTAGTGTTATTTGAGCCGCTGTGCAGCTTCAACCTCAGCCTTGTTGCCCACAACAAGGTTCTGATACTCGCGCAGACCTGTACCGGCAGGGATAAGGTGTCCAACGATGACGTTCTCCTTCATGCCCTCGAGGTGGTCGCACTTGGCGTTGATAGCAGCCTCAGTAAGCACCTTGGTGGTCTCCTGGAACGATGCAGCGGAGATGAACGAACGGGTCTGGAGCGAAGCTCTGGTGATACCCTGAAGTATCTGCTTGGATGTCGCAGGCTTGGCATCGCGGGCTTCGACCAAGTGCTTGTCGTTACGACGCAGCAGCGAGTTCTCGTCGCGGAGCTGACGGGCTGTGACAAGCTGTCCTTTCTTCAGGTTCTCACTCTCTCCGTTGTCGGTGACAACCATCATGCCATATATCTCGTCGTTGACCTCGTGGAAGTCTATCTTATTGACCAGCTCGCCTTCGAGGAAGCGGGTGTCGCCCGGATCGACTATCTCCACTTTGCGCATCATCTGACGGACAATGATTTCGAAGTGTTTATCGTTTATCTTCACACCTTGCAGACGGTAAACCTCCTGGACTTCGTTGACGATGTACTCCTGCACCTTCATGGGTCCCTTGATGGCGAGGATGTCGGCGGGAGTGACAGCGCCCTCGGAAAGCGGCGTACCAGCCTTCACGTAGTCGTTGTCCTGTGCAAGTATCTGCTTGCTGGTGCTGATAAGATAACTACGCTTCTCACCGGTCTTGCTGGTGATGGTGATTTCGCGGTTGTTGCGTTTGAGTTTCCTGGCAACGCTTACGATACCGTCGATTTCGGCCACGGTGGCGGGGTCGGACGGGTTGCGGGCCTCGAATAGCTCGGTCACACGCGGCAGACCGCCCGTGATATCGCCGGCCTTGCCGAACGAACGCGGAATCTTGGCCATGATGTCACCAGCCTTGAGCTTCTGTCCCTGCTCGACACCGATATGTGCACCCACGGGAAGGTCGTATGCCTTGAGGATATTACCCTCGGAGTCGATGATGTTGAGTGCAGGATTCTTGGTGCGCTGACGCGACTCGATGATAACCTTGTCCTGAAGGCCTGTCTGTGCATCCGATTCGACACGGAAGGTAACGTTCTCAATGACGTTCTCGAAGGATACCTTACCGTTGACATCGGAGATGATAACAGCATTGTATGGATCCCACTCGGCTATGAGCTCGCCCTTGGTGAGTATGTCGCCAGCATGCTTGAAGAGCTTGGAGCCGTAAGGCACAAGTGCCGAATATAATGTGACCTCAGTCTTGGTGTCAACAATACGCATTTCGGCGGAACGACCAATGACAACGTCGTATTTGTTGCCGTCGTTGTCGGCATAAGGCAGCGAACGGAGCTCGTCGATTTCAAGACGTCCGTCGTATTTGGCCTGCAGGCTCGACGTGGTACCGATGTTTCCACCGGCCACACCACCGACGTGGAAGGTACGAAGTGTAAGCTGCGTACCAGGCTCACCGATAGCCTGTGCTGCGATAACGCCGACTGCCTCACCCTTCTGAACCATCTTGCCGGTGGCAAGGTTGCGACCGTAGCACTTGGCGCAAACACCGTGTTTGGCCTCGCAGGTGAGAACGGAACGTATCTCGACCTCCTCAATGGGAGACTCTTCAATCTTACGGCAAATCTCTTCGGTGAGCTCGTCGCCCGACTGGGCTATGACTTCACCAGTGAGAGGATTGACGATGTCGTGGACGGTAGTGCGTCCAAGTATCTTCTCTGTAAGTGACTGGACAATGTCCTCGCCTTTCTTGAGAGCAGTGGTCGGAAGGCCGCGGAGCGTGCCGCAGTCCTCTTCGGTGATGATGACATCGTGTGCCACATCGACCAAACGACGGGTAAGATAACCAGCGTCTGCCGTCTTAAGAGCGGTATCGGCCAGACCCTTACGAGCACCGTGGGTGGAGATGAAGTACTCCAACACCGAAAGGCCTTCCTTGAAGTTAGAAATAATGGGGTTCTCGATAATCTCGTTACCAGCGGCACCTGCCTTCTGCGGCTTGGCCATAAGTCCACGCATACCAGAAAGCTGACGAATCTGTTCCTTGCTACCACGAGCACCCGAATCATACATCATGTAGATGGGGTTGAAGCCCTGGTTGTCGGCCTTGAGACGCTTCATAAGTGTCTCGGTGAGCTGGTTGTTAGTATTGGTCCAGATATCGATAACGTGGTTGTAACGTTCGTTGTTGGTAATAAGACCCATTGCATACTGGGCCATAACCTCCTCGACCTCGTCGTTGGCCTTGTCTATCATGGTCTCCTTCTCGGTCGGGATAATCACATCGCCGAGGTTGAACGAGAGGCCGCCACGGAATGCCTGACGGTAACCCATGCTCTTGATGTCGTCGAGGAAAGCAGCCGTAACTGCGTTGCCACAGGTGGTGAAAAGGTCACCGATGATGTCGCGCAGCGACTTTTTGCCCAAGACCTGGTTGATGTAGCCATACTCGGCAGGAACAACTTGGTTGAAGATAACACGTCCAACGGTGGTACGGATACGGTCGGTCTTGATATAGTGGCCGTCCTTGTCGAGAACGGGGTTGCCCTCCTTGTCGCGCAGAATTTCGAACTCGGTGCGACTGTGCTCGGCTATATCCTGCTTGTTGGCGCAGTCGCAATCAGTGAGCAGGTTGCCTTTCTTATCTTTGATTACCTCTGCGAAGGTGCCGTCGGATTTGACGTAGCTGAGCTCGTCCTTGCCATGGATGGCAGTCATCTTCATGCTGATGCATGCGTTGAGGTCAACACGCTTCTCGTTGTAAGCGATAATAACCTCTTCGGGCGAGTAGAAGCGGTATCCTTCACCCTTGACGATTTCGTCAGCGGTGGTACGACGGGGTTTGGTCATGTAGTACAGACCAAGCACCATATCCTGCGACGGAACGGTGATAGGAGCACCGTTAGCGGGGTTTAGGATGTTATGGGTCGAAAGCATGAGAAGCTGAGCCTCAAGCACGGCTGCATTGCCCAGCGGCACATGGACAGCCATCTGGTCACCGTCAAAGTCGGCGTTAAATCCGGTACAAACGAGCGGGTGCAGACGTATGGCCTTTCCTTCGACCAAACGAGGCTGGAAAGCCTGGATACTCAAACGGTGCAGCGTAGGAGCACGGTTGAGCAGTATTGGATGTCCCTTAAGTATATTCTCGAGAATCTCCATCACCACAGGCTCCTTGCGGTCAACGATGCGCTTGGCCGACTTGACGGTCTTCACGATGCCGCGCTCTAGAAGTTTGCGGATGACGAATGGTTTGAAGAGCTCGGCGGCCATGTCCTTAGGCAGTCCGCACTCGTGCATCTTCAGTTCAGGTCCTACCACGATAACCGAACGACCAGAGTAGTCAACACGTTTACCGAGGAGGTTCTGACGGAAACGACCCTGCTTACCCTTGAGGGAGTCACTGAGCGACTTGAGTGAGCGGTTAGACTCTGACTTGACACTGCTGACCTTGCGACTGTTGTCGAAGAGCGAGTCAACGGCCTCCTGCAACATACGCTTTTCGTGACGCATGATGACTTCGGGGGCTTTTATCTCGAAGAGACGTTTCAGACGGTTGTTACGGATTATAACACGACGATAGAGTTCGTTGATGTCGGAGGTTGCGAAACGGCCACCTTCGAGAGAAACCAATGGACGCAACTCGGGCGGTATCACGGGAACTATCTTGACAATCATCCACTCCGGACGGTTGTCCAAGCCGCGAGCCTGCATACGTTTGCGCGATTCGCGGAACGATTCAACCACATTAAGGCGCTTCAGAGCCTCTTGCTTACGCTGGTTGGAGGTCTCCTCCGAAGCCTTGGCACGCAGGTCATACGATACTGCATCCAGGTCAATCTGACACAAAAGCGTGTAGAGAGCCTCGGCACCCATTCCGGCAATGAATTTATCGGGATCGGTGTCTGGAAGTTGTTCATTGCCCTCGGGGAGGGAATCAACAACAGCATAGTACTCTTCGTCGGACAAAAGGTCGAGTCTCTGCACAGGAACATCGTTGAGCACTGCCTTACCTGGCTGTATGACAACATATTTCTGGTAATAGATGACCTGCTCGAGTTTCTTGCTCGGGATGTCCAGCAGTGTGCCTATCTTGTTGGGCAGCGAACGGAAGAACCAAATATGGGCAACGGGAACGGTAAGTTCGATATGACCCATACGCTCGCGGCGTACCTTTTTCTCTGTAACTTCAACACCGCAACGGTCGCACACTATGCCCTTGTAGCGAATACGTTTGTATTTACCGCAGTGGCACTCCCAATCGCGGGTGGGACCAAATATACGCTCACAGAACAGACCGTCGCGCTCTGGTTTCAATGTACGGTAGTTGATGGTTTCAGGTTTCGTAACCTCACCATACGAGCGTTTCTTGATTGACTCGGGCGACGCAAGACTGACTGTTATCGAATTAAAGTCGTTTTTTATCTGTGTTTCTGTTTTGAATGCCATTTTCTTTTTGGGATTTTGATTTAACGAATACGATAAAGCCTTGTGTCTTTATTCGAAAGTTACTTCCAGACACAGACCGCGCATTTCGTGCACCAACACATTGAATGACTCGGGGATACCCGCGGCCGGCATATTGTCGCCTTTCACGATGGCCTCGTATTCCTTGGCGCGGCCATTGACATCGTCGGACTTGACAGTCAGTACCTCCTGCAGAACATTCGACGCACCATGAGCCTCCAATGCCCAGACCTCCATCTCTCCGAAACGCTGACCACCGGCATGTGCTTTACCACCAAGCGGTTGCTGCGTGATGAGCGAGTATGGTCCAATTGAACGGGCATGCATCTTGTCATCGACCATGTGGTGCAACTTGAGCATATAGATATATCCCACGGTGGCAGGCTGGTCAAACCGTTCTCCCGTCTCTCCGTCATAGAGATACGTACGGCCGTTTTCGGGCAATCCTGCCTCACGCATGTATTCATTAATCTGGTCAAGGGTGGCTCCGTCGAAAATAGGCGTCTGGAAACGTTTGCCCAGCTCTTTTCCAGCCCATCCCAAAACGGTCTCGTATATCTGACCGAGGTTCATTCGAGACGGCACACCCAGAGGATTCAAGACAATGTCAACCGGCGTTCCGTCGGCCAGGAACGGCATATCCTCGGGACGCACAATGCGCGACACAATACCCTTGTTACCGTGACGACCTGCCATCTTGTCACCGATACGAAGCTTGCGTTTCATGGCGACATATACTTTGGCCATCTGAACAATTCCGTTCGGAAGCTCGTCGCCTACCGTAAGGGCAAACTTCTTGCGGTTGAAACGCGAGTTAATCTCACGATACTTGACGTTATAGTTGTTCAACAACTCTTTGATAAGAGCGTTGGTGTCCTTGTCAGTGGTCCACTTGTTGGGGTTGACCTCGGTGTATTCGATGTTCTTAAGAAGTTTCGCGGTAAATTTCACCTTCTTGGGAACAAGCTCCTGCTTGCTGGTCGAATACACTCCGCTTGAAAGTTTTCCATTCAGGATGATGAGCAGACGGTCAACAAGCTTGTCCTTAAGCTCCTCTATCTCATATTTGTATTCCGATTCCGGCTTTGCAAGTATGTCCTTGCTCTTGGCACGCGACTTGCGGTCGTGGACAACTTTCGAGAAGAGTTTCTTGTCTATCACAACACCCTGCACCGAAGGCGGCACCTTCAACGACGCGTCTTTCACATCGCCGGCCTTGTCACCGAATATGGCGCGCAGCAGCTTCTCTTCTGGTGTCGGGTCTGATTCTCCCTTAGGAGTGATTTTTCCTACAAGGATATCTCCTTCCTTGACTTCGGCTCCAATCCTTATGATACCGTTCTCGTCAAGGTCTTTTATAGCCTCGTTGCTGACATTCGGTATGTCGCGAGTGAGCTCCTCCAGACCGCGCTTGGTGTCACGCACATCTGTTTTGAAGTCTTCGACATGGACTGACGTGAAGATATCCTCACGAACCACGCGCTCGGAAATCACAACAGCATCCTCGAAATTGTATCCCTTCCATGGCATGAACGCCACCATCATATTGCGACCCAGTGCCAACTCGCCTGCTTGTGTTGCATATCCTTCGCAAAGCAGCTGTCCTTTGTGTATCTTGTCGCCTTTGCGGACAATCGGACGCAGGTTTATAGCTGTGCTGTGGTTGGTGCGCTGGTATTTTGTAAGCTTGTACTCTTTCAGATCGTCCTCGAAACTGACCAAACGTTCGGTCTCGGTGCGTTTGTGACGTATGACAATCTTGGTGGAGTCAACATATTCGACCACACCGTCGGCCTCAGCGTTAAGAAGCACACGGCTGTCCTCGGCCACAGCCTTCTCAATGCCAGTACCGACCAACGGTATTTCGGGATTGAGCAGAGGCACGGCCTGACGCATCATGTTCGAACCCATAAGTGCACGGTTTGCGTCGTCGTGCTCAAGGAACGGGATTAGTGATGCAGCTATAGAGGCAATCTGGTTCGACGCTATGTCTATCAGGTCTATCTCTTCTTTTGAAACGATGGGGAAGTCGGCCTGACGACGGACCTTCACCTTCTCATCAAGAATGTTACCCTTTTCATCCTGATGAGTGGTGGCCTGCGCTACAACCTTGTTTTCCTCGGCCTCGGCCGAAAGATAGATAGGAGCTTCGTTCAACTGCACCTGTCCGTTGACAACCCTCTGGTACGGGGTTTCAATAAATCCAAGGTTGTTTATCTTTGCATACACGCACAACGACGAGATAAGACCGATATTCGGGCCTTCAGGTGTCTCAATCGTACACAGGCGTCCATAATGTGTATAGTGCACGTCGCGGACCTCGAAACCGGCACGCTCACGCGATAGACCTCCGGGACCGAGTGCCGAGATACGGCGCTTGTGGGTTATCTCTGCCAGCGGGTTAGTCTGGTCCATAAACTGGCTCAACTGGTTCGTTCCAAAGAACGAGTTGATGACCGATGACAACGTCTTTGCATTGATAAGGTCTGTGGCGGAGAAGTTCTCATTGTCACGGACGTTCATACGCTCGCGGATGGTGCGAGACATACGTGCAAGACCAACACTGAACTGTGCAGCCAGCTGCTCTCCCACAGTACGAATACGACGGTTGCTCAAATGGTCGATATCATCGACATCCGCTTTCTGGTTTATCAGCCTGATAAGGTACTTTATTATCTCGGTGATGTCTTCTTTGGTCAGCACCCGCACATTGTCGGGAACCGACAGGCTCAGCTTCGTGTTGATACGATAGCGTCCCACATCGCCCAGGTCATATCGCTTGTCCGAGAAGAAAAGCTTCTCAATGATTCCGCGTGCGGTCTCCTCGTCTGGCGGCTCCGCGTTACGCAGCAAGCGGTATATATATTCGACAGCCTCCTTTGCATTGTTGGCTGTATCTTTCTTAAGTGTGTTGTAGATAACCGAGTAGTCAATGTTGTCCTTCTCTTCCGTTTTAACAAGGATGGACTTCACATTGAGCTCGAGAATCTTCTCGATATTTTCTTCGGACAGTTCCACATCGCGCTCGATGGCAACCTCCGTACGCTCCATCGACACAACCTCGCCGGTGTCCTCATCCACAAAGTCCTCGACCCACGTATCAACTACGCGTGCGGCAAGTTTTTTTCCGATGGCTTTCTTCAGGTTTGCTCTGGTGACCTTTATTTCCTCTGCAAGGTCGAAGATGTCCAGAATATCTTTGTCCGACTCAAAGCCGATGGCTCTCAACAGCGTGGTGATAGGCAACTTCTTCTTGCGGTCGATGTATGCATACATCACATTGTTGATGTCGGTGGTAAACTCCATCCAACTGCCCCTGAACGGGATGATACGAGCCGAATACAGCTGCGTACCGTTGGAATGGAACTGGGTGCCGAAAAACACTCCCGGCGAACGATGCAACTGCGATACCACTACACGCTCTGCACCGTTGATTACGAACGTACCCTTTGGCGTCATATATGGGATTAATCCCAAAAACACGGACTGCTCTTTCGCCTCAAACCCCTCATTCTCTGGGTCATTGCACGAAAGTTTCAGTTTCGCTTTCAGTGGAACACTATATGTGAGCTCCCTATCGATACACTCCTCTATCGTATATCTCGGAGGATCTATATAGTAGTCCAAAAATTCTAATGTGAAATTATTGCGTGCATCTGTTATGGGGAAATTCTCCTTGAACACTTTGTAAAGTCCCTCTTCCAAACGGTTCTCGGGATTTGTCTCTATCTGGAAAAAATCCTGAAACGATTTGAGCTGGATGTCAAGAAAATCCGGATACTCGAACTTGCGTACAGATGCAAAATTTACTACGTTGGGTTGTTTTTTAGCCAAAGCGATACCTATTAAAAGTGTGTTTTAAAAAACGATAGATAGTCTTAAAGAATACAACCGGCGCGATAGACTACAGCGCACAGTCTTGGCTGGAGAGAACATTCATAGCAACAAGGAATAGGCACTCCGATCAAGTCGGAGGCCCTATTCCTTTGAGAAATCAAATAGTTGTCAAAACTATTTAACCTCAACCTCGGCACCAGCCTCTTCGAGAGCTTTCTTCAGAGCGTCGGCTTCGTCCTTCGAGACACCTTCCTTAACGGTCTTAGGAGCACCGTCAACGAGTTCCTTCGACTCTTTCAGACCAAGGCTTGCAAGGTCCTTAACAGCCTTCACAACGGCCAGTTTCTTGGTTGCATCGGGCACACCCTTCAGAACAACGTCAAACGAGGTCTTCTCCTCTGCAGCGGCGGCAGCGCCACCAGCGGCGGGAGCAGCAACTGCAACAGCAGCAGCGGCGGGTTCAATACCGTACTCCTCTTTGAGGACGTCTGCGAGTTCTTTTACTTCTTTAACTGTCAAGTTAACCAGTTCTTCAGCGATAGCTTTGATATCTGCCATGATATTTAATTGTTTAAAATGTTTTACAATAATTTTTTGATTTGTTTGTTGACCGTTTTGTGTGGTGGTCAGCCACTTTGTTTTTTATTCAGCCTTTTTCTCTTCCAAGGTCTTCAAAACACCGGTGATAGTGTTGGCACCCGACTGAAGCTGCGAGATAACGTTCTTCGCGGGCGACTGCAGCAGCGCGACAACGTCGGCGATGAGCTCGTTCTTGGACTTGATGTTGACAAGTGCGTCAAGATGCTGCTCTCCGACATAGAAGCACTCCTCCACGTAGGCACCTTTCAGCACAGGCTTCTCGGCGGTTTTGTTAGCCGCACGGAATTCCTTTATCAGCTTGGCGGGTGCGTTGTTGGTGTTCGAAAGCATTATGGAAGTTTCACCCTTAATCACCGGGAAGAGCTCGGAATAGTCGAAACCCGACTTCTCCATAGCCTTGATGAGAAGAGTGTTTTTAACGACTTCCAGCTTGACCTCCTTGCGGAATGCAGCGCGACGAAGCTTGCTCGTCTGAACCGAGTTCAGGCCTCCGATGTCTGCAATGTAGAGATGCGGATAAGACTTGATCTCCTCGCACAAAGCGTCAATCAGCTGGTCTTTCTGTTCTTTTCTCATAATGTTTGTTTACTATTTAAAGATTACCGGTTTCTGCCGGACCATTACATTATCCTTACAAAGTAGCCACTTTTGTATCAACCTTGACACCGGCGCTCATAGTACTCGAAATAGCAATGCTCTTCACATACGTACCTTTTGCGGCAGCGGGTTTCAGTTTGATGATTGCCTGAAGCACCTCGCGGGCGTTGTCCACGATCTTCTGGTTGTCAAACGAAACCTTGGCAACTGCGGTGTGAATGATACCGAATTTGTCAACTTTGAAGTCAATCTTACCGGCTTTTGCCTCCTGGACAGCCTTTCCGACCTCCATGGTGACAGTTCCGGTCTTGGGGTTGGGCATCAAGCCGCGAGGACCCAGGATGCGTCCCAGGGCTCCAATCTTCGGCATGCAGCTGGGCATCGTGATGATGACATCAACATCGGTCCAACCTCCCTTGATTTTGGTAATGTACTCGTCCAGGCCGTAGTAGTCGGCTCCGGCGGCCTTAGCCTCTTCCTCCTTGTCAGGCGTACACAACACAAGCACGCGGACGGTCTTACCAGTGCCGTGAGGCAGCGTCACACTGCCGCGAACCATCTGGTTGGCCTTGCGCGGGTCAACACCGAGGCGGACATCGATATCCACCGAAGCGTCGAACTTTGTGTAGGTGATTTTCTTCACAATATCCACGGCCTCTTCAAGGCTGTAGAGCTGTGTCTTGTCGAATTTGGCTAAAGCTTCTTTCTGCTTTTTGGTTAATTTTGCCATTTTGTTTCTTTTTTGTGGTCAACGCACATCTTTTCGACATGCTACCACGGTTTCCCAATTAGGTTGATTTTACTTCGCCAGCGGGTTTTCTCCTGTTACGGTGATACCCATGCTGCGGGCCGTACCGGCCACCATGCTCATCGCTGATTCAATTGTGAAGCAGTTGAGGTCGGGCATTTTGGCTTCGGCAATCTGACGGACCTGCTCCCAAGTGACTGACGCCACCTTCACACGGTTGGGTTCTGCCGAACCTTTCTGTGCTTTCGAGAGTTCCTTCAGCTGAACGGCCACAGGCGGAGTTTTCAGTACAAAGTCAAAGGACTTGTCCGTGTAAACAGTGATGATAACCGGCACAACTTTGCCAGCCTGGTCCTGCGTACGAGCATTGAACTGCTTGCAGAACTCCATGATGTTCACACCCTTCGCACCAAGTGCCGGTCCCACTGGGGGGGCTGGATTGGCGGCGCCGCCTTTGATTTGCAATTTAATCAATCCTGCAACTTCTTTTGCCATTTAGATTAAATTTTAAAGCGTTAGTTAAACCTTTTTTGCAGCACGTAACTACTGCTTTTCACTATCCCTTTTCCACCTGGTTGAAGCCGAGTTCGAGCGGAGTCTTGCGACCGAATATCTTCACGGTCACTTTCAACTTCTTCTTCTCTTCGTTCACCTCCTCCACTACGCCTTCGAAACTGCTGAACGGGCCATCAACAACCTTCACGTTCTCGCCCACCACGAAGCGTTCCATGACTGCGTCTCCCGTCATCATCATCTCGTCCATGTTTCCAAGGATTCGATTGATTTCAGCCTGGCGCATTGGTATCGGTTTACCCCCGACATCGCGCAGGAAATCTAAAACATTAGGCAGATTCTGAATCACAGGTATGATCTCGTCGCGGAGCACAGCCTCTATCAGGACATATCCCGGAAAGCTGTTGCGCTCCTTGATCACCTTCTTGCCGTTACGGACCGATACTACAGGCTCCGTCGGTACCAGAACTTGAGGGACCTCCTCGGACCAGCCGCGTTTGCCCATCTCGCTCTCTATGTACTCCTTCGCCTTTTTCTCCTTACCGCTTATGGCTCGAACCACATACCACTTTGTAGATTGCTTATCCATAATGTCGTAGAACTTAAGAAAACAGTGAATTATACCTAATTCCTCTCATCTTGTGTTGTCTGCCACAGGGCCTCAATGGAAATTGGGAAGCAAGGCGGGCCGTCGCAGACGTGGTGATACTATCAGTTGACGATGAGGGAATAGAAGTATCCTAATAAACCTTTCCAGAATCCCATTCCTTCTCCCTCGTGTATTCCCTGCACTCCGAACACTACATCCATCACAAACACGATAAGAGCCAGAATCAAGGCAGCTACCGCCACTACGACAGCGCTGTTCTGGAGTTCTTTGAAAGTCGGCCACGACACCTTGTGAACAAGTTCGTCGTAACTCTCTTTTATGTAATTAACGATTTTCGACATTTTATAACTAGTTATTTTTTTGCGCGTCAAACCTCATTTCCCTTTGAGGTTTTCTTGGCAGGGGCAGAGAGAATCGAACTCCCATCTAAGGTTTTGGAGACCTCCATTCTGCCATTAAACTATGCCCCTGTTAAAGGGCGGCTTTCCGCCACCCTTTATATCGAACAGTTATTATTCGATGATCTTGGTCACCTGACCCGATCCAACCGTGCGGCCACCCTCGCGGATAGCAAAGCGCAGGTTCTCGTTCAGAGCGATCTCGCTGATCAGCTCAACAGTGATGGTCAAGTTATCGCCAGGCATAACCATCTCGCGGCCTTCCGGCAGGTGGATGGTACCAGTCACGTCAGTCGTACGGAAGTAGAACTGAGGACGATAGTTGTCTTTGAAAGGTGTGTGACGGCCACCCTCTTCCTTCTTCAGGATATAAACGGCAGCCTCGAATTTCTTGTGAGGATGTACCGAACCGGGCTTTGCGATAACCATACCGCGACGCACCTCGTCCTTGTCGATACCGCGGAGCAGCAGACCTACGTTGTCGCCAGCTTCACCTTCGTCAAGAATCTTACGGAACATCTCGACACCGGTAACGGTCGATTTCAGCTTCTCAGCACCCATACCGATGATGTCAACGGGATCGCCAGTGTGGATAACACCAGTCTCAACACGACCGGTAGCAACGGTACCACGTCCAGTGATTGAGAAAACGTCCTCAACGGGCATCAG
>JAFZTV010000052.1 GCA_017618625.1 Bacteroidales bacterium
ATGTTGATATGTTGATATGTTGATACGTTGATATGTTGATATGTTGATACGTTGATATGTTGATATGTTTAATTGTGATCTGTGACCAGAAACAGACCGTTACTCACCTAGCTCTCCGATAGTTTCCACTGCTTTCTTCAGACGTTTCACCGTTTCGTCCTTGCCTATCACCATCACGAAGGTCAGCAAATCTGGCCCTACGGTCTTGCCTATCAAGGCGATGCGGAACGAGTTCATAATCTGCCCCATATTGAACTGGTTGGCCACGATATAGTCGTCGAGTATCGCCTTGTGGAGCGCGTCGTGTTCAAACGGTACGGTGTCGAGTATATCGAGTATCTTGTTCATGTGGCTGGTCATACCGGGCTTCCAGCGTTTCTTGAGGTCTGCTGGGTTGTATTCCGTCGGTGCCTCGAAGAAATAGCTGGTGGTCTCCCAAAGCTCCGACGGGAAGTTGATGCGGTTCTTCATCATGGCGCACACCTGCTCTACATACTCGTCGCTTGCGCTCACTCCGTGTTCCGCCAGTTGGGGTTTGAGGTATTCGGCAAATTGCTTGTCCGAAAGCATCTGCATGTATTCGTGGTTGAACCACTTCGACTTCTCGACGTTGAACTTGGCTCCGCTTTTGCTTATGTGACTGATGTCGAACGCTTTTATCAGCTCGTCCATCGAGAAAATCTCCTGCTCGGTGCCGGGATTCCAACCCAGCAGAGCCAGCATATTCACCACCGCACCGGGCAGATAGCCTTTCTCCCTGTATCCCGACGACAGTTCGCCGCTCTGCGGGTCGTGCCAGTCGAGCGGGAACACGGGGAATCCAAGACGGTCGCCGTCGCGCTTGCTGAGTTTGCCGTTGCCTTCAGGTTTGAGCAGCAGCGGCAGGTGGGCGAACTGCGGCATCGTCTCCTCCCATCCGAAAGCGCGGTAGAGCATCACGTGAAGCGGTGCGCTGGGCAGCCACTCCTCCCCTCTTATCACATGGCTTACTTCCATCAGATGGTCGTCGACGATGTTGGCCAGATGATATGTCGGCATCCCGTCGCTCTTGAAGAGCACCTTGTCGTCCAACAAGTTGGAGTTCATAGTGACATCGCCGCGTATAAGGTCGTGAACGGTTATATCGATATTCTCCGGAAATTTGAAACGCACCACATACTGCTCGCCGTTTTCTATGCGACGTTTCACCTCGTCTGCCGGCAGCGTGAGCGAGTTTTCCATCCCGCCGCGTGTGTGGCAGTCATACTGGAAGGTCTTTTTCTGTGCCTCGCACTCTTTGCGTTTGGCGTCGAGCGCCTGCGGTGTGTCGAAGGCATAGTAGGCCCAGCCGTCGTTCAGCAGCTGGTCGGCATACTGCTTGTAGAGCGGCTTGCGGTCACTCTGGCGATAGGGGCCGTAGGCGCCTCCCACGTGTACTCCCTCGTCAAACTCGATGCCCAACCACGTGAGAGCCTCGATTATATAGTCTTCCGCTCCGGGCACAAAGCGTGTTTGGTCGGTATCCTCGATACGCAGTATCATCGTGCCGCCCTTCTGGCGGGCGAAGAGATAGTTGTATAAAGCTGTGCGTACGCCGCCAATATGCAAAGGTCCCGTAGGACTGGGCGCAAATCTTACTCTTACTTGTCGTTCCATTTATTAGTGATTGGTGATTGGTGATTAGTGATTAGACAAATGTATATGTTAACAACTTGAAACTCAAAACTCAGAAAAATGTTTCTTCCCTTTTATATAATAATCCACTATCAGCATGCGAGATTGCTGCCTGCTACCCGATAATCGCTCGGTGCGAGCACGCTTCTTCTTCAGCTGCGGGAGCAACTTGAAGAAATCCCTGTGTGCACGTCCTACGGCGAGGAAGTCCTTGGGGTTGCCGTCGGCCAAAAATTTCAATGCGGCAATCCAGTCGAGGGGAAACCTCAACAATACGACCGGCAGCAATCTCCCGTCAGGCAGGTTCTTATAGAGCATCGAGAGGTTGTTGCGGAAGTTCAGGTAGGTCTTCTTCGGCGAACTCTTGGGCAGTGTGCCGCCTCCCAGATGATAGGCCACCGATCTCGGACAGCTCATCACCCTATATCCGGCGTTGCGCACCCTCCAGCAGAAGTCTATCTCCTCCATGTGGGCGAAAAAGTCGCCGTCGAGTCCTCCCAGCTCCTTCCACACCGATGCTCTCACAAACATAGCCGCACCTGTTGCCCACATCACGTCACACTCGTCGTCATACTGCCCGTGGTCTTTCTCGAGGGTGTTGAACACACGGCCTCTGCAGTAGGGATAGCCGAAATCGTCTATAAACCCACCCGACGCGCCGGCGTATTCGAAGGTGTCGCGCTGGGTGTCCATCAGCAGTTTAGGCTGGCACACAGCCACATCCGGCTCCTTCTCAAACAATTCCGTTATAGGTTCTATCCAACCATGAGTCACCTCCACGTCGTCGTTGAGCAGCACGAAGCAGTCGGCTTCCAGCTGCGCCAGCGCCCTGTTATATCCTTCGGCGAAGCCATAGTTCTTGTCGAGTCGTATTATCTGTATCGATGGATAGTTCTCTTCGACAAACGCCAGCGAGTCGTCGGTCGAGCCGTTGTCGGCTATGACCACAAAGGCGTCGCCTGTGGTGTGTTCCACCACCGACGGCAGGTAGCGCTCCAGCATCGAGCGTCCATTCCAGTTAAGTATGACTACGGCGGTTTTCAAGATTACGGTTTCGTTGATAAGTTATTCGTTGATATGTTGATACGTTGATATGTTGATAGGTTTGATTATTTCAATTCGCAATTTCAATTTTCACTTTTCAATCTTCAATTTCCACCTCCTGTGGCTCCAGAGCCAGTATTGCGGGTTTTCTTTTATCGTCTTCTCCAGCCGTGCGGCGTAGCGGCGCGTGATGTCGCCGTCCTTCTCCTCCTGCGGCTTCAGGGCGAGCGGCTCGAAAGTCACCTCGTAGTAGCCGCGGCGCACCCTCCTGACACTATAGTAGAACACCGGATAGTCGTATTTCTTTGCAAAGTGTTCCGAGCCGAATATGAAGGCGGTCTCCTGGTTGAGGAACCGCGTCCAGAGACATTTGTTACGGTTGCTGGGCGACTGGTCGCCAAGCATCATATACGCCACCGGCACCTGGTATTTGTCGTAGTATGCCATCACCTGACGCACATCCGTGGCATCCACAATCTCCGTTCCGTAGCGGGCACGTTTCTGCGTGAGTAGCCGTCCGAAAGGTTTCTGCACTATATGCTTGCCCACCCCGATTCCGTGGTGCAGCAGCTGGAAGTTGAGCGATGCAATCATCATCTCCCAGTTGTTGTAGTGCGACGACATGAGAATCACGCTGCGTCCCGCCTCATAGTATGGCCTCAGCAGCTCCCCGTTCACCACACGGTAGTGTTCCAGCAGCTGTCTCGGTGTGGCGCGCAACCCCCATACGCCCTCGGCCAGCAGGTTGCAGATATGGCGGTAGTAGGCCTTTTCGAGCTTCACTATCTCCTTCGCGCTTTTCTCAGGGAAGGACTTGGTCAGGTTCGTCCTCGTCACCTTGCGGCGATAACGCACCACGTAATACACCACCGGATAGACCAAATCGCCCAGCAGGTAGAGCACCCACAGAGGCAACCACGCCAGCGGCGTAATCAAACAGTACATTATGAATTTAGCGCGAATCAAGTGCGTGCCCGCACAGGGCAATTTATTTCAGAATTCAAGTTTCATTTTTCAATTCACCATTCACCATTCACAATTCAATACCCTCTCTCAAACTGCTCTCCCACTTCGCCCACTACGTTCTCGGGCAGCTGCTGCTGGCTCAGGCGGCGCTCCCACATAGCCTCCTGCGTCTCGCCCTTGGCGTTGGAGTTGAGAAGACGGTAGTAGCCCGAGCGGAACTCGTCCCAGAACAGGAACACCCTGTTCGGCGAGTCGGTGGGCATATAGTTGTAGCGCCACAGCTGGTAAGGAAGGTAGTATATATGGCCCTGCGATGCAGCCATCCCTGCGAGGTCCGAGTGTATGGCCGACCCCACGTCGAGGCGGCGGGTCGAGACGAAGTTCTTCTCGTCGCGTATGTAGTCCGGCGGGCCGTACTGCAGATACACCCTGCCGCGGTCCGTGCGGTAGCCCGGCGTGCGTGGATACGAATAGTGAGCATCAACATACTCCAGCCACCCCCTGTATTCGTCCCATCTCATCTCAGCCTGCTCCCCGTGGCGTTTGTCCCAGAACTTGTAGAGGAACGCCTGTTTCTCGACGATGTTGTCGTTCTTCTTTATCACCTCGCGTATAAACGACATCTCCTCGTCCGACGCCAGCGGATAGAGCGCGTCCAGGTAATAGTTCAGCTTGTTCTCGTCGGTTATGCGGCTTGCAAACGTCCCGGCATACATGCTCGGCTCGTCATTGTTCACCACCGACGGCTTCGTCCTGTGGAACGGCAGCCGCTTGTACAGCAGGTTCTCGTTGTTCCTGTCGTGTATCTCGACCACCAGGTTATAGTCGCCCGACGGCAACAGGCTCACATCCAGCGGACTGATAACCCTCACCAGGTTCTTCGCCTCGTGCCGTGTTTCGCTCCCCACGTTAGGCATCCTGCGGCCCGTAGCCCTCTCCTCCACAAACATATAGCAGGCAAACGGCTTGCTGAACACCTCCTTCTTGATGTTATACACCTCGTAATACACGTTCAGCACGTCCATGTTCGACGGAATCTCGTCGTCGACATACGGCTCCATGTCGTAGCCGCCCCTCGACAGTATGTTCTCCTTCGTCGTCGGCGTCACCGTTGACATCAGCTGCAGCGACGACATCGACGCCTGCCTCTTGGCATAGTTCACGTTCACACGCTGCAGCAGGCTGGTCCCGCCGTCGTCTTTCGCCTTGTCGCTCAGCGACAGCTCCAGGTTGTAAATCCCGTTCTTCAGCCCCACACGCTGCACATCCAGGAATGAGAAATGGTTGTCATCCGCGCTGGCCGTCGAAGGCGACTTCAGGTCATACTTCTTCGCATACACAATCTCGTCGCCCGACTTATACACCATCGTCACCTCCACCGTGCCGCGGTAGCGCCCGTCATCGCCTTTCACAAAGGTCAGCGACGAAGCGTCGAACAGCAGGTACGACTCCACATACGGCTGGTCGTCCTCGGGCAGATAGAAAGTCGAATAGCTGAACACGGCGCTCAAGCTGCGTCCCTGACCCCATACCGGCGCCACCAGCGCCACCAGCATCAATGCAAAAATTATCTTTCTCATGTTTTTTACAATTATAACTAATAAACGCAAACCGCCCCGTTATATTGCGTCACATTCACAAATCATTGCTTTGTAGCTGAATATCAACACGCATTTCGCCCACAATCCTTTTACCTTTCACCTACTTTTCGTTTACATTTCTTTTACCTTTCTTTTACTTTTCTCCTACTTTTCGTTTACATTTCTTTTACTTTTGTTATACTTTTCACCTACTTTTCTTTTACTTTTCTTTTACTTTTCTTTTACTTTTGTCCTACTTTTCACCCACATTTTATTTATACAGACCCTATACAGACCCAATACAAACCCTATACAAACCCTACACCGCGCCTACCCTGCGCCTACCCTGCGCCCACCGTGGTTTTGCCGTCGTTCGTTTTGCTAATTTGCAACCACCCCATGTCTTTCAGCCGCACAACTAGGCGCCCGGTGCTTTCTGCCTGCTTTCTAGGTGCTCTCTACCTGCTCCAAAAGTGCATAACAACTGCTACAAAAGTAGGACTATGCTAAGACAAATGCAGGAGCCAGGTAGGAGAAAAGTTGGACACTGGTAGAAGAAAACCACAAAACAATCAGGAGCCGCCTCCGTCCCCAACTGGGACGACCCTAGGAGAAATCGGGGACGAAACCAATTCCGCACCGCCCCCAACCCATCATACATCAACACCTAAAAATACTATCGCCCCGTTCGGGCACGCAAAAAAAACTATCGCCCCGTGCGGGCACAAAATCATCACCCCGTGCGGACAGTCACTCTATCGCCTCGATATTCTCCCACTGCCCCCATACCGCATGGTGCCTGTACTTCTCCACCGACTCCTTCGGCACCTTCAGCACCGCGTTCGACGGTCTTCCCTCGAACGTCGTCTCCAGAACGCTGGGCGGCTCTAACGCCCTCACGGTCACGCACTCCAGATTATAACATTCGGTAAAGGCATAGTTGCCCACAAATTTTATCGACCTCCCGAAGTCAATATTGCGGATGTTATAGTCATACGAGAACGCATAGTTGCCCACAACCTCGGTCGAATCAGGGAACTTCAGGCTCTCGAACCCCGTCGCGTAGAACGCCCCGTGCTCGATAACCTTCAAACTGTTCGGAAACACAATATCGGTCATGTTGCTGTCTCTGGCAAACACGTTGTTCGGCATGGTTTCCAACCCATCCTCAAACACCGCCTCCCGCAAGTTTACGACCGACCTGAACAGATCCAGCGGCACATGCCTCACGTTGCCGGTCACCACGACCTTTTCGAGCGACGAGCAGCGGTAGAAAAAAGTGCGTATTTCCGATTTGAAACTATATTCGCACGAGTCGGCTTTCCACACGACGGTGGAGAGTCTCGAGCAGTCGTTGAATGCGCTCAGACCCAGACGGGTGAGCGACCGTGGAATCACCAGCGTGTCACGCAGTCCCGAGCAGGCGCAGAAAGCCATGCGACCTATCGACTCCAACCCTTCCGGCAGTTCCACCCTCTTGAGCCCAAAGCAGTTCTGGAAGGTCCCGTCGTCTATACTCGTCACCCTGTAGTCGAGCCCAAACCTTTTTATTGTCGCCGGAATCCGCATCTCCCCGCCTATCTCCTCATATTCTTCCGGCCACGGTTGGGTTGCCGATGCCGGACACACCAGCATCACCTCGCGCTGCGGGAAATTGCTTATCACGCGGTAATAGACCATCTGCCCCGAGTCGAGCCGCACACGGAACATACGGTTTGTCGGCACCACGGCGGCTATCACCAAGGCAACAATAGCCATCGCGCCCCCCACCCACACATACCAGAGGCTGCGCATCTCGCGCCTGAATCGCTCCACCGTAGCCGGGCGCCGCGTCGGCTCCTTGCGTGTCGCTTTTCTCACCGCCCTGCGGTATCGGTGGGGGAACATCATCGACGTGATACGCCCCAGCGAGTATATGTCGGCCCGTTGGTCCGAAACCATGCCCTCCCCCTGTTCGGGTGCGGCATAGCCCACAGTGCCCGACGACTGCTTGAAAGCCGCATACTGCGGCCCGTCGCTCAGCCCGAAGTCAATCAACTTGACATTGTTGACTTCCTCGGTTATTATGATATTGGCCGGTTTCAGGTCGTGGTGATACACGTTGTGCGCGTGGCAGTGGGTCACCGCGTCGAGCAGCTGGCCGAGCACCTCGCGTCGTTCCCCGCACGAGCGTTTCCCTTTGAGCCACTCGTCCAGCGTCGTCCCCGCCACATATTCCATCACAATGCACTGCCCCGCTTTCTCGTCGTGCTCGAAACTCTCGACCCTCACCACATTGGGGTGGTCCAGCCTCACCCCGATACTATATTCCTTGTATAGCCATTCCTCGTATATCGGGTTGCCCCTGAACTGCTCGGCCAACCCCTTCAGCACATACCAACGTCCCCAGCGCCGAGCCTTGTAGAACACATGGCACGCGCCACGCCCCAGTTCGCTGTATGACGAAAAGAAGTCGTCGGTCAACCCCGCGCCACCCGAAATACCACCCGACGGACAGTCCATCATCTGCCCCCTCCTTTGCCGTTCATTATTCGAATAAAGTTCAAAAACATCACGCCTTGCAACAAAGTTTTTCAAACTGCAAAGATACACAATCTTTTCATAACCCCACCATTCACCCACCAATATTGCCTAATCACCCAAAACGGACCAAAACGGTTACAGCCATCATAGAATAATTTCATATTTTTGCAACCCGTTATGACAGACACTACCGACACCATAAAGAAACTCCTCCAGCTTGTCTGCGAGTCGGCGGGCTGCGAAGCCAACACCCCGGGAGATTTCTACACCCTGGCCGGATACATCGAAAAACGCACAGGCGTCCCCATAGGCCTCACCACCACCAAACGCCTCTGGAACTATGCCGGCCTTTCGTCCAAGCCGCGTATCTCGACCCTCAACCTCCTTGCGCGGGCCCTCGGCTATCGCAATTTCGAGGATTTTTCAGCCCACCACTCCGACATCACCCCGTCGAGCGACCCCGTTTTAGGACGTGCCATAAAGCAGAGCGACCTCAAGCGCGGCGACCGGCTCCTTCTGCGCTGGAATCCAGGGCGGGAGCTCTTGGTGGAATATCTCGACAACGGCTGTTTCCGTGTGCTCGAGAGCGTCGCCAGCAAGCTGGGCGTCGGCACCACCTTCCAGGCCGCCTTATTCGCGCTGGGCCACCCCGCCATGATTGCCAACGTCATCTACAACGACACCACCTGGACACTCTACGAACTCGGCCAGCAAGGCGGCATCACATACTTACGCCACATACCCGCCGAACAGTGATTTCACACCCTCTTTTGACAAAATAAAGAGGAATAAACCCTAGTTTTTTGTCAAAATCAAGAGGAATAAGCCACACTTTTTTGACAAAATCAAGAGGAATAGCCCCCACTTTTTTCGACAAAATCAAGAGGAATAAGCCTCGCTTTTTTGTCAAAATCAAGAGGAATAAGCCACACTTTTTTGTCAAAATCAAGAGGAAAGTCAATACATCAGCCCGAAAAGCCACAATGGCAGTTTGTTGCCATAGGGATATTCTATGCCGTCACAAGCAAGATAGGCATTCTCTCGGCCCGCAATCTGACTGCCGTCTTTAGAACTGCCCCCTACTTCAAACACCCACTTGCCGTCAACAACGAAGTCCGCAGATTTGGCATATTCCACACTATGCCGATAGGCTACCTGATTGCAGAAAAAAGACTCTCTGACAGTCCCATCATTGGCCGCAGCGAGATTGAGGACATAACACAGATTAGGGTTCTCCATCAGAATCTTGTCGGGTTTCTGCATCCGCTTAACCGACGTGGCATCAGAGTAGAGTAGGCGGATAAGCCGCGCATCGTGAAGATATTGCAGATAAGAGGTCAGGCTCACACGACTCAGTTCTAGCATCTTCGACAGCTTGCTGATATCCACAAGCATAGGAACTTCGGTTGCCAGCACAGCCAAGAGCGCTTTGAGTTTTCGGATATTTCCAACATCAACCCCACGCTGCTGAGGGAGTTCGATTCCTAGAATCATATCCACCACATTCTCGACCCGAATGGGGTACTGTTTAGGATTTTCCTTGCGAAATGGGTAGTAGCCAGAGCGAAGATATTCACTGAAATGTTCCAACGGACGACATTTGCCGTTCACCTCCTCACAAATGGCGTCAGCTTGGCATACGATGTCATTCAAGGTGCACTGTGGCAGTTTGATTTTATGATAGAATTCCTGATACTCCCTGAACGACAATCCCTGCATCTCATAGCACACACACCTTCTCGACAGGTCAGCCTCCGCATTGAGAATCTGCAACAATGAAGATCCTGTGAAAACTATCTTGATTGTGGGATAAAGGTCATAGATGTTCTTTATATATTGACTCCAATGCGGATACTTGTGCACTTCGTCCAAAAACAGACATTCACCGCCCGACTGATAAAAGGACTGTACGGTATCCATCAAATCATGCTGTGCAAAATAGGCGCTGTCAAGGTTGATATACAGGGCCTTCTTGGTTGCGGCACCATAGTGCAACTTGATATGCTGGAGTAGCAGTGTGGTTTTGCCGACGCCTCTGGCTCCGCGAATACCGATAAGGCGGGTGCTCTCCCAGTCAATTTCATACATCAGGGAACGTACAAATGTTGTTGTAAGATTCTGAATCAATTGACGTTGCAATGCAAAAAATGCTTCCATAACTATTTTGGATTTTGCCACAAAAATACATAAAATTGTTTAATACGTTAAACAAAGATCACGAAAATTTGTTTAACCCATTAAACAATTATCGTCATCCAACGCCTCACTCTCTTAACCTTTTAATCAAACGTGTACGTGGAAAGCCCACCATTCCGTTCAGACCACTTTTTAACAAATCCTCAAAATTATTTATGCCCAAATGTTACATTTCCTCAATATTTCAAACACGTATTTATTACAAAATCTCACAATTTATAATGCCAAATTGTTACATTACCTCATAATTTATCACATTGTTGACAGTGCGGAAAGTGGTTTGTTAATAATTTAACCCCACACTCCTAGTGTGGGGTATTGCCACCCCCCAACAAAAGCGTGCCGAAGATACGCCACTTATAAAAAATTTTCGTACATTTGCAGTCGCAAACCGAGAGAAAAAGGTTTGCCGAAAGAAAGCGCATTTTCGCCTTATTCCGACCGTGTGAATCTCGACAATTTACACATTATCTGTGATGTTAGGAATAAAGGAGTTACGAGATGCTCCCTTGATTGTATATATATATACATTCACTGTGGGGCGATTCAAAGTACCTTTATATTCACATCACAGGGGTGTCGAGACCCTCACACGGGAAGATAGAGACATACTGAATGGCTCCACTTTCTTCCGTTGTTGATAGTAAATATAATTGAGTAAAATGCACAACGAACAGTTTGAACAAGTGGAATTGCGAATCCGGCACAACCGACCATACACAACATGTCAAAAAAAACGACATGTTTCCACCCATGCGAAAGACTGATTCCCATAGCATTACAAAACGGACCAAAACGGTTTTGGAGATAATTGGATAAATCGTTTATTTTGCAGTCGAAAAACAATTGATTATAAAAATAGTAGCAACTGATTTTAACAGTATATATTGATGCAAACAATTGTACTTGTACCTTGCGGTAAACGTAAGCAGCACTCGAACACACCAATTGAGGCTGAGAATATGTATATTGGCTCTTTTTTCAAGAAGGCAATGCTGTGCGCTAAATCCATGAAACCTGACGCAATTTATATTCTTTCTGCCAAATACCATGTGGTACCTCCTGAAAAGAAATTAGAATACTATGATATGGTCCTATCCAAGCAATCCGCCTCATTTCGCCGCAAATGGGCAGAAACGGTTCTTTCTCAACTAAATGCGCTTGGTGTTAATTTGCAAGATGATAAAATTGTATTTCTGACGGGACAATATTACTATAACGACATTATTGGCCACATCAAAAATTATGACATTGTTGGTAAAGGGCTTAGTATCGGATGTAAAATACAGAAATTTAATGAGATTATTAAAAAAAATTACAAAAAATGATTAAAGCAGTAAAAGAACTAAAAAAAGAAAAATTCGCTTCGATTGATCACAAATCAGGTGTCTATATTTGGTGGTTCCAAGAAGATTGTGTGAACAAATTGCTTAAACCTATCGGTGGAGGCGAAATGAGCCGTATTCAAAAAAAAATCATTGCTGGAAAAAATTATTATGCATTGTACTTTGGAATCGCAAAAGACTGTCGCCAACGTGCATCATGGCACATGGCTCAGCATCATACTCTCCCAGCTGTCCGTTCAGGTTTTCTATCTACATTACGACGAACGTTATCCGCTTTGCTAAATGTTAATATGACCGCTGCGGAGAATAGGGTTAACAACTTTATAGAAGAAAATTGTTATTGGGAATGGTCTTATACCAATGATAAAAAGGAAGCAGAAAAAATGGAACAGCGAGAGCTCCGTAACAATTATTACCCGTTGAACATTCAGGGGAATAAGAATGTGCCCAAAGAATATCTGTCCAAACTCAAATCTTTAAGGAGGGAGTACAAAAAATAACACCTAGGTAATGCTTTCTGGAAAACAAATAAAATCTATCGTAATTAATACAAGTAATCCACAATCATGAAAAAAATTTATTTATTTCTCATCGCCCTCATTGCCCTATCGGTGCAGTCCTGGGCTTATGATTTCAGCTACACCTATCAAGGTCAGACGTTGTATTACTACATCGTTGACGGAAACGCACAGGTTACATATCAAACATATCAAGATAATTCCCCAAGCTATACAAACCTGACAGGTTCACTAACTATTCCTAGCAGCGTGACTTACAACGGCACCACTTACTCCGTCACCTCCATCGGCAACCACGCCTTCCGTAACTGCAGCGGCCTCACATCCGTCACCATCCCCAACTCCGTCACCTCCATCGACGGCGCCTCCTTTAACTGCAGCGGCCTCACATCCCTCACCATCCCCAACTCCGTCACATCCATCGGCAACTACGCCTTCCAACTCTGCAGAAGCCTCACATCCGTCACCATCGGAAACTCCGTCACCTATATCGGCGAATGCGCCTTCTATCGCTGCAGCAGCCTCACATCCGTCACCATTCCCAACTCCGTCACCTCCATCGGCGAACACGCCTTCTATCAATGCACCGGCCTCACAGGCACCCTCACCATCCCCAACTCCGTCACCTCCATCGGCAACTACGCCTTCTCTGGCTGCAGCAGCCTCACTTCCGTCACCATCGGCAACTCCGTCACCTCCATCAGTGGCTTTGCCTTCAATGGCTGCAGCGGCCTTGAAAGTA
>JAFZTV010000053.1 GCA_017618625.1 Bacteroidales bacterium
AGAACATAGTGGTTACGTTCCCGAAGAAGATGGAGCTGTACTACAGCTCGGACAAGGACAACGGGACGATATACGGCACAACAGGAAAATACTACTATTTCGACAACAAATGGTACGGCCACGGAGGGCGCCTGAACTGGGACAGGACGGGGCTGCCGACGACGGTGTGCTGGGCGGAACTGAAGGACTACGAAGCGACGACGAAATTCCCGAAGTTCAATGCAGACTCGGTGCTTTTCACCAACACAAAATACTTCACCACGCCGATATACGGACGGGTGGAAGAGGCGCTGTCGGCCCAGATGGAGCCTGAGAAATACACATTCCCGAAGTTCCGTTCGTATCAGAAAGACTTCGAAATGAAGAACATCGTGGAGGGAGTAGATTACTCGGGCAGCTTTATGATGAACGGCTCGAAGTTTATCACATCGGACACGAAACACCCGGCGTCGCTGCTATTCCGTAGGAACGGGAAGGTGTTTGCGAAGGTGCAGTCGGTGAAGTTCACCATCACGAGCAAGCAGATAGCGTCGGAAAGGGCGTCGGTGAGGCTGTATCTGGGAGAGGACTCGATATACAACGACGGAGTGCTGGTGAGGTATAGCGTAGGAGAACGGACTGTGACATTTGTGAACGACTCGAAGCGCAACTTCTACAGCCCCTACGGCGACAGCTACCACAACATGGACCTGTTCAGCGAGTCGATAGTATGGAAGATGGACAAGGACGAGTTGGAGTTCTCGATGATAAGCTCGGGAGGGCAGAATTTCTCGTCGTTTGAGTCGGCCAACTACTATTCATACGCCCGCTACCGCCAGATACAGGGCATCGAGGAGATGAGCCCAGCCATGAGGGTCTATCGTTATATGAGAGACCACGGCATGACATACGAGTTCAAGATAGACGACTTCGCGAGGTCGATAAGCATGGATGTGAGCCAGGCGCGACTGATGATGCACACGCTGGCAAGGTACGGCCTTGTGACCTATAACGAGGCACTTGACAGAACTTACGTGCAGGACAAGCTGGTCGATTACGCCAGGGCATACAGCAAAGACAAAAAGCACGACTATGACGCGCTGATGATGGAATCAGCCACGAAGGGCAGCAACGCGACGCTGGACTTGAACACGTTCGACCTGAAGGTACGGGGAGTGGAGAAATTCGTGGTGAGCGACAGCCAGGCGGTGGCCATCTCGCCCAGAGGCGATGTGACGGTACACAAGAACAGAGACATCACCTTCTCGGGAAAGGTAAACATAGGGCGGTTTGTGATGTATGTGAGCGACGCCACGTTCTTCTATGAGAAGTTCAGCCTGGACCTGCCGAAGATAGACTCGCTGTACTTCTTCGTGACGGACTTCAAAGACCCAGCGAAAGAGCATATAGTCTATACGCCGCTGTACAAGCTGGTGGGAGAAATTCAGATAGACAAGCCCGACAACCATAACGGACTGACCAAGAACAAGGAGTTTCCGATATTCGACAGCAAAGAGAAGAGTTTTGTATATTACGACCGTCCGTTTGTGGAGAAGGGGGTCTATAAGCGCGACAAGTTTTACTACACGCTGCGTCCATTCACACTAAGGAGCCTGTCGGACTTTCCGACGGACAGCTTGGTGCTGAACGGGTCGCTGACGTCGGCAGGTATATTCCCAGAGATAGACGAGCCACTGAAGGTGCAGCCCGACTACTCGCTAGGTTTCGTGATAAAGACCGGCAAGACAGGTATGCCAGCATACGGCGGCAAGGGGACATACCACAACACCATAGACTTGAGCTACAAAGGACTGCGCGGTCGCGGACAACTTGACTACCTGACGACGGTGACAAGGTCGAAGAACATAATGTTCCACCCCGACTCGATGATGGCAGTGACGGACACCTTCTATGTAGCAGAGACAGGAGGATTCCCCGACATAAGGAACGGAAAGACCAACGAGCGGTGGTACCCCTACGGCGACTCGATGAGGGTGGCGCAGATAAAGAACGGTACCCAGTTCAGGATGTATCACGACTACGCACAGTTGGCCGGACATGTGACGATAAAGCCCAGCGGTGCGACTGGAGGCGGAGTGGCGACCATCAAGGAAGGCACGCTGGCATCGAACCTGTTTGAGCTGAAGCCGATGGATATGAACTCGCAGGTGACGGAGTTCACGTTGAGGTCGCTGAAGTACAACTCAATCGCATTCCATGCGCTGAACATGAAGTCGCATGTGGATTACAAGAAACGCACCGCCGAGTTTACGTCGAACTCGCCGATAGAGCGGACAGAGCTGCCGGTGATGAACTACGCCGCATACGTCGATAGATTCACCTGGGGGATAGACCAGCAGCAGCTGGCGCTGTCGAACAGCAAGAGCACCACATCGCAAGGCATGGAGAGCAAGCCGCTGCGAGACAGAGTGGATGTAGATGTGATGCCAGGAGCGACGTTTGTGAGCACAGGCAGCAAGCAAGACAGTTTGAAGTTCTGCGGTTTGAGAGCAAACTACATGTACGACATAGCAGACATGAAGATAGAGGGAGTGTATAGAGTCGATGTGGCCGACGCAGCCATTGCGCCAGGCGGCGACACATTACGTATAAGGAAAGGTGGCGCTATAGACCACCTGAAGAAGTCGCAGATACTGGCCTCGCGCGAGAACAAATACCATCTTGTGTATGACTCGGACGTGCAGATTGCCAGCGGAAAGCAGTATGCCGCCAAGGGTTACATAGACTATGTGGATGAGGACAAGAAGAAGCAGAAGATATACCTAACCGAACTGGCACCGAACGCCAAGGGCATGACGGTGGGCAACGGCTTCATAGGCGACGACGCCAACTTCACGCTGAGCAGCGCCTTCGGCTTTGCCGGCAAGGTGAGGGTTGAGGCTGACACGATGTTCTACCACTTCGACGGAGGAGTGCGGCTGCTGCACAACTGCAAGACCGACCACGAGGTGGGATTGCTGGCCTACGCCGACTACACCGACCCGGAGGACGTAAGGGTGAGCGTGCCCGAAGTGCCGACCGACTGGAAAGGCGAGCGCATAACGGCATCGATACTGATGCATCCCACCACGATGATGCCATACCCCGCATTCCTGACCAAGGAACGCGCGGCCGACAACGAACTGATGCACGCATGGGGACAGCTGAGTTACGACAACAAGGCGAAGACCTACATGATAGCCTCTTCGCGTAAACAGGAAGAGCCTGAAGAGGTGGTCGATCGCTTCTTGAAACTGAACACCGAGAGCTGTCTTGTCACAGGCGAAGGGCCAGTGAACTTCAACATGAAGGAAGGTCTGACGCATATCTTCGCCTACGGTGACGCAAGCGTAAACACATCCTCCACCAAGTTCACGCTAAACACGGTGTTCGGCTACAGCTTCCCAATTGACGAGAAGGTGGTGGCATCGATGACGCAGCAGATTATCGATGACCTGCGCCTGTCGGCTGCCAACACCGACAACGACATCTTGCGGCGTGCGTTGGTGTTCTATGAGGGCGACGAGAAGGGCACGGAACTCTACTCAGACTATGTGACCTCAGGGCAGATGGGCAAGATGCCTAAGTCGATAGAGAGCACGTTGCTGTTCGGACATATCGACTGGCAGTATTCGCCGACGCTGGGTTACTACTACGATGGCGTTACCTCGCTGCTGGCGGTAGGCAAGACACAGCTGAACCTTGCCACGAGGGTGAAGATGCAGCTGCAGACGCGCGGCGGCGTGACAAAGCTGACGATATACCTACAGATAGCCGCCGACCACTGGTACTACTTCAGCTACGACAGCGGCAGCAAGCGTATGACCATACAGACGAGCGTGGGCACTTGGGCTGACCAGATAAAGACGATACCTGCCGACAAGCGCACTGTTGATGGCAAAGCCGGTTCGTTCAGCTACAAGATAGGAGCCTCGCGCAACGAGGTGCCGAACTTCCTGCTGAAATTCGGTTCGGACGGCAATGCGAACGTCAGCGGAGGGTCGTTCAGCGATGATGAGGAAGAGGAGGAAGAAGAGGAGGAAACGGAAGAGGAGGAAGATTGAATGTCAAAGTGCGAGTGATGCAGGGTGAGCGTTGAACAACATAACAATCCAATGCACGCAAAATAATGGGCATAGTAGCACGGCAGAGTATCAAGGGGTCGTTGGCCAACTATCTGGGAGTGGGGATAGGGTTCTTCACGACGTTTTTTGTTGTGACGAAGTGCCTGACGCAGGAGGAGATAGGATTGACGAGGGTGTTGGTGGATGCGGCCACGCTGTTCGCTGCCTTTGCGCAACTGGGGACCAACTCGTCGATAATCAAATTCTTTCCCTACTTTGCCGATGGCAAGCGAAACCACGGGATATTCGGCTGGAGCGTGCTGCTGCCGTTGGTGGGATTCACGCTGGTGGCGGCGGTGCTGCTGCTGTTCAGGGGCGATATAGCCGAAGTGTATAGCGAACGGGCGCCGCTGATAAGGGACTATTTCTACCTGCTGCTGCCGCTGACGTTCTTCATACTGTATCTCACGGTGTTCGAGACGAATGCTAACGTGTTGATGCGGATAACGGTGCCGAGACTTGTCAGAGAGGTGGGCATAAGGGTGATGACGCTGGTGTGCTATCTGCTATACGGATACAGAGTCATAGGATTCGAGGTGTTTGTGGTGCTGTTCACGTGTTCGTATGCCGCAGCGATGCTGCTGAACTTGCTGTACCTGATGAAGCTGGGGCATGTGTCATTCCGGATAGACCTGAAGTCGGTAGATAGGAAGGTGCTGAGCGATATGGTGAGGTTTTCGCTGTTTATGACGGTGATAGTGCTGGCGAGCAACACGTATCTTGTGGGGAGCCTGTTTATAGGAGCGAAGGAGGGACTAGCGCTTACGGGAGTATATACGATAGCGTTCTTCATTGCGAACGTGGTGGATGTGCCATGCCGGTCGCTTGGAGCGATAAGCAGGCCGGTGGTGGCGGCGGCGGCGAAAGAGGACGACTGGCAGGAGGTGAGCTCAATAGCAAAGAAGGTGGCGTTGCATCAGTTTCTGGCAAGCACGGTGATACTGCTGCTGATATGGATAAACCTGGACGCCTTGTTTGAGGTGATACCGAACGGAGCGGAGTACAAAGGCGGGAAATGGGTGGTGCTGATACTGGGGCTGGCACGTGTGGTGAACGGCACGTGCAGCATAAGCTCGGATGTGCTGAACTACTCGAAGAGATACAGGATGAGCCTGGTGTTTGTGCTGGTGCTCACGACGGGTATGGTGATGCTGAACTACTGGCTTGTGGGGGTGTGGAGCATCAACGGAGCGGCGGCGGCGGCGGTGTTTGCATATCTGGCGTATTACACCTGCCTGCTGACATACAACCGCGCGAGACTCGGAGTCTCGATATTCTCATATGGGGAGCTGAAGGTGGTGGCGGTGATAGCCTTGGGGCTGGCCATAGACCTAGGGTGGCGCACAGCGGTAACCCCACTCCTACCCGACGGGCTGGTGTGGACGCTTACGGACGCCGTATTGAAGACGGCACTTGTGGCGGCGGCGGCGGCTGTGGCTGTTTACAAACTGAAAATCTCGGCGAACGTGAACGAGATAATGGACAAGGCGATAAGCCAGCTGAAAGGACGAAAGCAATAAAAGAGAGGATTGAACGTTGTAATATAGTATGAAACAATATTTAGACTTACTTGAACATGTACTGTCCAACGGGACGGAGAAGCACGACCGCACGGGGACAGGCACGATAAGCGTATTCGGTTACCAGATGAGGTTCAACCTTGAGGAGGGATTCCCGCTTCTGACGACCAAAAAGCTGCATCTGAGGTCGATAATATACGAGTTGCTGTGGTTTCTGAGAGGGGACACTAACGTGAAATACCTGCACGACAACAAGGTGACGATATGGGACGAGTGGGCGAGAGAAGACGGGTCGCTGGGACCGATATACGGGAAGCAGTGGCGGTCGTGGGGCTGCGGAGACGGGAAAGAGGTGGACCAGATAGCCAACCTGATAGAGCAGATAAAGACAAATCCCGACTCAAGGCGACTGCTTGTGTCGGCTTGGAACGTAGGCGAGGTGGAGCAGATGGCGCTTCCGCCATGCCATATCATCTTCCAGTTCTATGTAGCGGACGGGAGACTCAGCTGCCAGCTGTACCAGCGGTCGGCGGACATTTTTCTGGGGGTGCCGTTCAACATAGCGAGCTACTCGCTGCTGACGATGATGATAGCGCAGGTGTGCGGGTTGAAGCCCGGGGACTTCGTGCATACGCTGGGCGACGCACACATATACCTGAACCACATAGAGCAATGCCGCCTTCAGCTGACGCGCGAGCCGCGACAGCTGCCCACGATGAAAATCAACCCGGAGAGGAAGGGGATAAACGACTTCGTGTTTGAGGATTTCACTCTCGAGAACTATAACCCGCATCCGCATATAAAGGGAGAGGTGAGTGTGTGAGTTTTTTTTAGTTTTTAGTTTCAAGTTTTTAGCAATCTAAACCTTTTTAATTATAACCATCGTGGAGAAAGCCAACAACTATTGCATCATCATGGCAGGCGGAACGGGAAGCCGCTTCTGGCCGATAGCCTCGGCGGAACGCCCCAAGCAGTTTATCGACATCATGGGAACTGGGGAATCGATGTTGCAGACGACATTCAAACGCATGGAACGCATCTGTCCGAGGGAGAACATCATAATTGTGACGTCGCGGAACGGGTGCGATGAGGTGAGACGGCAAATCACGGGACTTGCGGACCACCAGGTGCTGGGAGAGCCGATACGTCGCGGGACGGCACCCTGCATTGCATACGCCGCGACCGTGATAGCGGAACGCTGCCCGACGGCGAACATCATAGTGACCCCGTCGGACCACGCGGTGTTCGGGGTGGAACGCTATGAGGAGAACATCAAACAGGCCATAGAGCTAGTCGAAAAGAACGACTGGATAATAACCATAGGCGTGCAGCCAACAAGTCCGAACACGAAATACGGATACATACAATACTCGGAAGAGCCGTCGCTGCCAGATGCGCACAACCTGCACAAAGTTGTGACCTTCACGGAAAAGCCGCCCCTGGAGATGGCACGCAAGTTTGTCATGAGCGGCGAATTCATGTGGAACGCCGGTATCTTCATCTGGCGGTTGGACATAATGACGGCGGCATACAGAAGCTATCTTCCGAATGTAGCAAACCTTTTCTTCGGCAACAAAGAAAACGCACAAGAAGGGATAGGCAGCGGTGCGTCGGCCGAGGCAGTGGAAAGAGCCTACTCGGTGTGCGAGTCGATATCGACCGACTTCGGGATATTGGAGAAGGCGGACAACGTGCACGTGATGGCGGCCTCGTTTGGGTGGAGCGACGTGGAGACCTGGGATTCGCTGTATGACACCTGCGAGAAGAATACGGACAACAACGTGATACTGGGAGGCAACGTGTTCACGTATGACGTCAAAAACTCCGTCATACACATGCCCGACAGCAACCACACGGTGGTGGTGCAGGGGCTGGACGGATATATCGTGGCTGCAGACGAGCAGACGCTTATGATATGCCGCAGAGACCAAGAGGAACAGATAGTGAAGTTCAGAACCGACGTGGCATTCGACAAGATACGCAGCGGGAAAGAGTGAGAAACTACAATAATGCCAACAGATTGACCACAGACAGATAGCAAAATAAATTGAGACAAGCATCGTTATTCGAATATAGACGATGACCAGAGAAGATAAAATAAACAGACTTTCAGCGATTGCCGAGAAAGTGTTGCCAAAAGACGGCGAAGCATGGCTGTTTGGGTCGCAGGCAAGAGGAACCGCCCGAAGCGATTCGGATTGGGACGTTCTAGTTCTACTTAGCAAAGAGACGCTGTCGCACACAGACTTTGGAACCTACGCATACCCTTTTGTAGAGGAAGGGTGGAATATTGACGCCATGGTGAGCCCAATACTTCTGACAAAGAAGGACTGGGAGGCCAGCAGCTTTACTCCGTTTTACAAGAATGTAATCAACGACCGCATTGCACTATGAGCTTATCCGACGACGAAAGATATGCACTAGTTAACTACAGGATTGACAAAGCCCACACAACGATGGAACAGGTTAAGGCCATTGTTCCATTAGAGTTTTGGGATATGATTGCCAACCGACTTTATTATGCAGCATACTATACGGCCTCGGCACTTCTGCTTCAGGATGGTTTTTCCGTGCAAACACATAACGGAATCATCCAAATGCTGGGTTTACATTATATAAAGACCGGTGTTCTGGATAGGAAATATGGCACTTTGTACGGACAATTGTTTTCGCTCAGACAGACGGGCGATTACGGAGACACATTCGGTCTTACGGAGGAACAAGTAAGGCCATTGGTGGAACAAACTGCGGAAATGATTGAAAAAGTAGAGTCAATAATAAACGAAAAAAATAATCAAAATAAATGAAACGTTACGAAATCAAGTATCTCTTAAAGGAGGATGTGAGTGCCCTTATGGGTAGCACAATATGTGTCAAAGGGTGGGTGCGCACCAAGCGCGGCAACAAAAACGTGGCCTTCATAGCCATCAACGACGGCTCGATAATACACAACATACAGGTGGTTGCCGACCCCGCCAAGTTTGAGGAGGAGCTGAAACGCATCACGACGGGAGCTTGCATAGGAGTGGAAGGCAAGCTGGTGGAGAGCCAGGGAAGCGGCCAGGCCGTAGAGCTGCAGGCCGAGAACATAGTGGTTTACGGCGAGGCCGACCCGAACACCTACCCCTTGCAGAAAAAAGGTCACTCGATGGAGTTCCTGCGCGAGATAGGCCACCTGCGCCTGCGCACCAACACCTTCGGAGCGGTAATGCGTCTGCGCCACAACATGGCAATGGCCATACATACCTTCTTCCACGAGAGAGGATTCTTCTATTTCCACACGCCGCTCATCACGGCCTCGGATTGCGAGGGTGCGGGCGAGATGTTCCATGTGAGCACGCTGGACCCCGAGAACCCGCCGCGCAAAGAGGACGGGAGCATCGACTGGGAGCAGGATTTCTTTGGCAAGTTCACCGCGCTGACGGTGAGCGGACAGCTGGAGGGCGAACTGGGAGCGACGTCGCTGGGCAAGATATACACCTTCGGCCCCACTTTCCGTGCGGAGAACAGCAACACGCCGAGGCACTTGGCGGAGTTCTGGATGATTGAACCAGAGATGGCATTCTACGACCTGGACAGCCTCACGGAGCTGGAAGAGGAATTCATAAAATATCTTGTAAAATGGGCACTCAACCACTGCATGGACGACCTCGAGTTCCTGAACAAGATGATAGACAACGGGCTGATAGAGCGACTCAAGAGCGTGATAGACACTGACTTTGTGCGGTTGCCCTACACCGAGGGAATCAAGATACTGGAAGAGGCGGTGGCCAAAGGGCACAAGTTCGAATTCCCGATTAGCTGGGGTGTGGACCTTGCGTCGGAGCACGAGCGCTACCTGGTGGAGCAGCACTTCAAGAAGCCTGTGATTATGGTCGATTACCCGAAGGAAATCAAGGCTTTCTATATGAAGCAGAACGAGGACGGCAAGACGGTGCAGGGCACCGACGTGCTGTTCCCGCAGATAGGAGAGATAATAGGCGGCTCGGTGCGCGAGGAGAGCTACGACAAGCTTATGAACCGCATCAACGAGCTGAACATCCCGATGAAGGATATGTGGTGGTATCTGGACACCCGCCGCTATGGCAGCTGTCCACACGCCGGCTTCGGCCTTGGCTTCGAGCGCCTGATGCTTTTCGTTACGGGCATGGCCAACATACGCGACGTCATCCCGTTCCCGAGAACGCCGAAGACAGCGGAGTTCTAAGAAAATCATGTAAGCCGTTACGTTATGTGACGGCTTATTATTTAGAGATGCAACGATGAAACACGCGCTGATTCCGCTGCTGGCAAGCTTGCTCCTCGTCTCGTGTCACACTCAGGATGGAGAATATACGGTACGAGGGTGTATATCCAACGGGGCCGGCGGGATTCCGAACGTTATGGTAATATTGGGGGAAGACACGGTGAGCACCGACCTTGAGGGTCAATTTGTCTTCAATAATGTAAAACAAGGGAGAAAAGAGCTACTATTAGATGGACCCTCCGGATGGACCAGCAAGAAAATCAGAGTACGTTCCAATACCACACTCGACACCATTGTAATCGAAGAGGAAATTTTGGGTGAAACAATATGGTTTTTACAGAGCCATTCCACCATTGACGAACCATATATGCGGCAGTATCTCGACTTCCGTCGTGCCATAGATTCGTTGCCGCTTGTATTTGTAAGAGATACCGCTCTCGACCACTTCAATGTTGACTCCATCCCCAACGCCAACAGAGTTATGGGAGCCCTTCGCGGAATCACACTTGAAAATGGATGGCAGCTTGATGTGTATTACGGAGGGGGTGATCTGGGCGGTTCCGTAATGTTCTACACACGCCATGAGAGGGAAGCGAAGATACCCATGAACGGGGAAATAGAACGACCCGCATACGGTCTTCAGCCACACATACTGGTTGACTTCACCCCGCAGGGGATATGGAGCGCCTACCAGCTGTCCCAATCCCATAGATATCTTCCTAAATTCTGGCATGCGCACTATTCAGAGAGTTGTGGAGTATTCTCACTTGATGAAGTGCGCCACCGCTCACCGGCACTGCGCGACAGCCTTGCCACCACACCCGAAATCAGGAACAGAGTGGAGATAATCGATGACAACCACGCTATCGTCACGGCATACTGGTGGAACGATTGGACAGGACTTTATGAGGAGACCGTTTTCGTTGAGCGAACAGACCGCACAGTGCGTTTCATCTTCCCCAGCCGCGACAACCCCGCCCCCCGCACCTCGATGCGAATCATCGTTCCCTATGACTGTGGAATTATGTTCTGACTACAAATAAAATACACTTGAAATGAGGAAAACACTTGTCCTTCTTTGTTCGCTAATTGTTTTGACGGCCTGTGAAAACAGGACAACGGGGTCGGTGGAGACTTCGAGTGAAGGAACGCAGTCGGTAGTCATCAACGTGGAGAGCCTCAAACGGCCGAAAGGCACGCTTAAAGAGAAAGACTACGACGCCGTGCTGAAAAACATCCTCAAAGAAATCGGACACGAGGAGCAGCGAATTGTAGCCCACAACAAAGAACAACGAAAATTGGTGCCACTTCCGCATCCATTCTTCGACGGGATGCACCAGGCATACGCCGACCACAGGCCTTTTGTTCTTTCGCCGGATGCGGTGTGGCTGCTTATATGCCAAGGGTTTGCGCACCATGTGAACCTATATGCCGAGGAGTTGCGTCCGATGTTTGTAAACTTCGACGGCAAGCGAATGCTGACGGTCTATAGTGACGGCATCGACATTAACAACCCCGAGAACCCGTGGGATGATTATTTCCAGCATTTCACAGAACAGATAGCGTCATACGTAGGGGACAGCCTTGTGGAGACGCTGACTTGCGACTTTACCACGACCACGCCGGTAACACGCACCGCATCGCAGGTTGCGATTATGGCGACAACGAAGGAATTCTTTGAATACCAAATATATGAGATATGCGGAATACCGCAAGTGATACTGGAAGGGACCGGTGCCGACTGGCAGCGCATCATTGACGGCGTGCAGTTTCTTCGCCGCTACGATTTGGCCTGGTGGGTCGATGAGATGCTGCCGGTGCTGAGGAAAATCAAGCTGGCCGCCGAAGGGGAAACTGATGCGGAGTTCTGGAAAGGGATGTATAAACAGCACGACGCGGAGCACGAGATGTGCGGCGACCCGAATATCATCGCCGACGGATGGGTGCTGAAATTCTATCCTTATAACAAGTTTGATCCCAACGACGAAGATCTGAAGGATGTGCCGAAGGAGGCTTTCCGAAACGACTTTCAGGAACTCATTGACGGCAGCGACTGGCTTCCGATGGAGATTGTGACCGCACCGCTTCTGTTTGTCGAAGTCGATGGCACAAAACACAACCTCGACCTATGCGCGGGATTTGTCGGCCTAAGCCAAGACCATAAAACATTAGCACTCAGACCGGAAATCGGCTGGTTCATAACAAGGATATAAGATATGCAGAACGACATGGACACAATGTATATGCGTCGCTGCTTGCAGCTGGCCGCCAATGGACTGGGACGGGTGCGACCCAACCCGATGGTGGGATGCGTGGTGGTGAAGGACGGGGTGATAGTCAGCGAAGGGTTTCATCAGAAATATGGCGAGAACCATGCAGAGCGGAACGCGCTACTGAGACTGGACGACGAGACGTTACGCGGAGCGACGCTGTATGTGAACCTGGAGCCCTGCAGCCACTACGGACATACGCCACCGTGCGCGGACCTTGTGATAGAGAAGGGGATAGCGAGGGTGGTGTGCTGCAACGACGACCCGAACCCACAGGTGGCCGGACGAGGGTTTGAGAAGCTGGAGAAGGCGGGGATAGAGGTGGTGAGGCATGTGATGGAGGAGGAAGGGCGGCGGCTGAACAGACGGTTCTTCACTTTTATGGAGAAACGGCGCCCATATATAATATTGAAATGGGCGGAGTCTGCGGACGGGTATATGGCACCCAACTACAAGCCCTACTGGATAAGCACGAAGGAGGAACGGCGCCTAACGCACAAATGGCGGACGGAGGAGGCGGCGATACTGATTGGGTCGCAGACATACCTTGACGACAGGCCGCAGCTGACGGCACGGCTATGGAGCGGCGAGAACCCGGTTGCGATTGTTCTCGATAGGCGGGGACGGCTAAAAGAGCTGCCCGAGGGGTGGATGCACCTCAGAAGCGAAACGGTCGGCGAGGCGGTGGAGGCGATATACAGGGCCGGGCTGCAGTCGGTGATTGTGGAGGGCGGACGGAAGATACTGGACGCCTTCATCGAGGCCGGACTGTATGACGAGGTTCGGGTGTTTCATGGGAACGAGAGGTTCGGCAGCGGACTCAAGGCACCTGTCGAGCCTAAGGAGAAAGAAAATTAGAAGACTTAGGGAGAGCGCGAGAGGGGTCGGAGGCGGTTGGCGGGGATGGTTTTCGCCCCGGATTTGCCTATGGTTCATCCCTTATTGGTTGAAAGCGGCTCTTAGTTGCGCAGCAGATTTCTCCTACCTGCGTCTTAGATTTCTCTTAGTTGTCTCCTACATTTGTCTTAGTGTTTTCCTAGATTTCTCTTAGCACAGTCCTAGTTTTGTAGGACTTGTTATGCACTTTTGTAGGAGGTAGAGAGCAGGTAGAAAGGAGGCAGAGAGGAGATAGGGCCTGGATGGCTGTCGTCAAGGCACGGCGATGACAGATTGAGGCAGCGCGCAATGACGGAGAATTTGAGGACGCGGAGCAGGGTGAAAATCTAAAAAATTCTAAAAAAACTTCGCCATTCAAAATATTTGTTCTATATTTGCGACTAAATCGAAAAAGACACACAACCCCGTATTGTGCCCATATCTTGCACTCTATGAGAGGGTTGAGATTATTAAACAGGCAATTATTTATTCACCAAAAAACAAACACACATGAAAAAACTTGTAATGGTTATGTGTTTCGCGTTATGCGCTTCAATCGCATTCGCGCAACCGAAGAGTGCTCCGCACCGCGTGGGCAATCTCAATCAGGTCAAGGCTATGAAGTCCAGCAGCACAGAGGTGCAGACTGCCCAGAAGGACTACAAAGCCTCCATCTTCAGCAGCAAGGCAGGCGGTGATGTGATTCACCACTGGACATTTGCCGAAAACGCCAACGACTACACTACGGGTATCGTAGGTGCCAATCAGAGCGTCATCAATCAGAGCGGCTCGACGCAAAGTATGCTGCAGCACACCAACACCGCTTCGTATTCACACTGGAACCGTATTCCCGACTACAGCGATGCTACGATAGCCTACTATGAAAACCTCACGGTTGAGCAGGGTGGTTATCCCGCGTATTTCTATGCTTTCGGTAACAGCATGCCTTTCAGCCTGATGGAAGACGCTGAGACCGGTAACGACGGCTGGATGCTGATGTCGATGATTGACAACTACACACGTTGGGGTGGCGACGGATCAACCGGAAACTTCGACGCATACATTGCACTGAACCCGATTTCAACCGAAGGCATAGGTCTTCTTTACTTGAATTTCTTCCAGCTGTATAGAGCTTTCTACGATGAATGCTACATTGACTACAGCACCAACGGCACGACCTGGTACACAATGGAAATCAATGTAAAGGGTGTTGACATTGAGGTTAACGACAACATTTTAGGTGAAAAGAAAAACCTCCTTCCGTTCAGCTGCGGCAACCAGACCAACCTGTCGCTTCGCATTCGTTACGAATCGGATGCAGACTATGGTGGATATTTCTGGTGGATTGATGACGTGAAAGCCGTCGAAGCGGACGAGAACGTTCTGAACCGTTTAACTTCGAACTACTACTATGGTTTCTACCATCAGATTCCTGAGGGACTTGACGTTCCTATCGCATGGTTTGCCTCAATACAGAACGGTGGTTCACAGAACCAGGCTCAAGTGACCATGTCGATGAACCACATATACGACGGCACATCCTCTCAGCTTACCGCACTGACCTACGGTCCCCTCAACTCCGGTTATGTTAAAGACACCGTGATTACAGGACTTGGCATAGGACAGCTTCTTAACGGATGGATTTGGACTGTTGGAGACAGCATCTCGGCCAACAGCAGCGCTGCGAAACTGCCCGCCACAACCGTTGGTGACAACTATATCTACCCCGGCTTCGAGGCTACCAACGTTGACGCCGAATATGGCGACACAATTCTCTATATGGTCAACGGTCTCCAGCCCTCACCGGATAACAATGGCCAAGTGGCAATCTGGGCACAGGACAACGGAATCCTGACCCCCTACGCATACTGCGTTGACGGTCTTATTGAACAAAACGGCACATGGTACCTCTCGACCGGTATCGGCGATGACAACCCGAGCTACACAAAGCCTGGCTATGACCTGTGGAACCGTTTCGTAACTGGTGCCAACGTACCTGAGGGATGGGCAATCCGCGGTATGCAGCTTGTAGCCGCCACCCAATACAGCGCCACCGATGCAAGCAGCAACATTTCTCTTGCTCCCGGTGCAAAAATCACTGCATCTCTGTATTTTGACAGCGTAGGAAGTATGTTTGACAGATATATCGAGACCGGTGCTGCCACTTATGAGACCACTGTTAACGACTACAACTATTTCGAAGGCGACGACATGAGCCGCGTAACCCGTACCAGCGCTGGCGACGCCTACAAAGAGTATATGATGCCCGGCGAATATGCCGTGATTAACATGATGTTCCCCGAGCAGCCCGACCTGCTTCCGAACACCTCTTATCACCTGGGTTATGAGTTGATTGAAGGTTACTTTGCAGTAGCCAGCCAGTCAACCCGCTACGTACACCACTACGAGGGCGACCCCGACACCACACTGTACTATGTGTACTACAGCAGCGACACGATGAGGGACGGTAGCCCCAACGAGCTCCGCAAATACGGTCGTTACTTCGGCACCGGCAATCAGCAGAACCACTTCTCATACGATCCCGACCACGGTTTTGCACGCGACGTTACCGGACGCGTTCCTATGATCCGCATGCTTGTCGGACCTAAATTCGCTTATCCGACTTTCAATGTCAGCGTAACCTGCGAAGGCGAAGGTGTTGACCTGGCCACACTCCAAGGCGGTACTGGTGTGTACTACAACAGCGAATATGCTTGCGACGAGACTGTAACAATGACCCAGGGAAGTACCGGTAGCTACACTGTCGGTGAGGCAGAGCCCGGCTACATCGTGCTTGAGGTTTATGTTGACGGTGAGCTTGTTTACAAACATGGCGAGGAAATCACCAACGAAAATGTAAGCCAGCGTACCAGCAGCGGTTACGACCTCGTTTACTACGACTTCTCCAGCTATTCAGCCGACGCTACCGTTAGATACGTCTTCGGAATTGACGACGGTCCCGCAACCTACACTATCACTGCCAACTCGGCTAACCCGGCGTACGGCACCGTGACTGGCGGCGGAGAGTATGAGGAAGGTCAGACCGCTACTCTGAATGCAAATGCGGCAGCTGGCTACTGCTTCGTACAGTGGCAGGACGGCAACACCCAGAACCCGCGTTACGTAACCGTTACGGGTGACGCCACCTACACCGCCACCTTCGAGGCTTGCACTCAGGGAATCAACGAGGCTAGCTCGAATGTCAGCATGAGCCTGTACCCGAACCCGGCCAACAACAACGTGAAGCTGAGCATCGCCGGCGTAAGCGGCAATGTGACCTGCACCGTGCTCGACATGAGCGGCCGCGTGGTTTACAGCAAGACCATCAACGCTGAAGAGGCTACCACCATCAACGTTTCGAACTTCGCTAAGGGCGCTTACTTCGTACGCGTGACCAACAACGAGTTCACCAAGGTTGAGAAACTGGTTGTCCGCTAAGCGAACATAAGTATAGATAATCTATACTGACAGAAAGGCGGGGCGTCCGAACGGACGCCCCGCTTTTGTTGTGGTATATGGGATTGGCAGTGTTTTTTCGTTCCGTAATAAAGTTGTTGAAAAAGATACTAGAAAGTGTTTAAACTTAATTTAATGTTTTTCTTAAAGAACCTGAACGGCATCTTTTTCGTCTTCTCTCAGTTACAATGGACACCCTGGGGTTCTCCGCTTCGCTATCGAAATGCCACTGGCAATTCTTCATGCCTTCGATAAGGCGAAAAATCTGCTCGTCCATGTCAATAATAAATTCCATCAATCAAATTTAAAGAGTTTCTTGGTTATTATAAATTTTTTTGAGTATCTTTGACATTTGCGAAGAAATGGATTTTTACGCCTTTTTAATATTGAAATAATTATTAATCAAATTTATACAACAATGAAGATATTAGTCTTAAACTGCGGAAGTTCTTCAATCAAGTATCAACTTATCGACATGGCCAACAACGCCAACGTGATGGCGAAAGGTCTGTTGGAAAGAATCGGCCTTGAAATGGGCGAATTTACCCACAAGTACAACGGCGAGAAACACTATGAGCAGTTGCCGATACCCGACCATACGGCCGGTATCAAGCTTGTGCTCAACGCACTGCTCGACCCGAAGATCGGTGTGATAAAAGATATCAACGAGATAGGTGCTGTGGGTAACCGCGTGGCACACGGCGGCGAGCTGTTCAAAGACAGCTGCCTGGTCAGCGACGCCGTGATAGAGCAGATCAAGTCGCTCACCGACCTGGCTCCGCTTCACACCCCTGGCAACCTGGCAGGTATATACGCCATGAAAGAGGTGCTGCCCAACGTGCCGCAGGCAGTGGTATTCGACACAGCCTTCCATAGCACGCTGCCGCCGAAGGCTTACCTGTATGGCCTGCCTTACGACTACTATAAGAAATACGGCATCCGTCGTTACGGATTCCACGGCACCAGCCACAAGTTCGTTGCCGAGAAGGCCGCCAAGATGGTGGGCAAAGACTGGCACGACCTGAAGATTATCAGCTGTCACCTGGGAAGCGGCGCCTCGATAGCCGCTATCGACCACGGCAAGTCGGTCGATACCTCGATGGGTATGACTCCGCTCGAGGGCTTGATTATGGGTTCGCGTCCAGGCGATGTCGATCCCGGCGCTCTGCAGTTCCTCTTCGAGAAAGAGATGGCCGAAGGCAAGGCTTGGAAAGACATCGTGAAGATGCTGAACAAGCAGTGCGGCTTGGTGGGCATCAGCGGTGGCAAGCAGGATATGCGCGACATCCGTGCCGGCCGTGATGCAGGCGATGAGCGCTGCACCTACGCTTTCGACATGTTTGCTACCCGTGTGAAGAAATACATCGGCGCCTATATGGCCGAGATGGGCGGCTGCGACATACTGCTCTTCACCGGTGGAATCGGCGAGAACGCCTGGTTCATGCGTCACCCGATACTGGAGAACATGGAGTGTCTCGGCATCAAGGTCGATATGAAACTCAACGACGAGACAGCCGGCACCGACGGCGTAATCTCGACCCCCGACTCGAAGGTCACCACCATCGTGGTCACCACCGACGAGGAGTTTGTGATAGCCAGCGACACTTACCGCTTGGTGAACGGCAAATAATATTTTATTCCAAAACGGAGACGATAGCAGGCATAGGACTGCACGTCTCCGTTTTTCAATCCAGCACTAATGAACTACAGAAGACTCGTTGTCGTTATCGCGGTTGCTCTGCTTACGGTTTCTGCGGCATATTCGCAGAAAGGAGCCTATTCGTCATCGAACAAAAAGGCGATAGGGATGTATGAAAAGGGGATGCAGTGCATGTACCGCTCCGACCTGCCCGGTGCGGAGAACCATTTCAAGCAGGCCGCCAATGCGGACCCGAAATTTGCCGAGCCCAACATCATGCTGGGCGAGATGTATGAGGACAAACACCTGGACTCGATAGCGTGCGACTATTACCGTGCAGCCGTGAAAGCCAACCCGAGTTTCTACACAATGGCGTGGTACAGGATTGGAGAGTTGGAGCTGCGCCAACAGCACTACGACGCCGCAGTTGAAGCATACAAACAGTTTCTCGCCCTCGACAAGTCGAAACCCGAGAAACACGCCGAAGTGGAAAAGAAGATGAAGACCGTGGCGTTCCGCCAGAAAGCATACGCAAACCCAGTTCCCTTCAACCCACAAAACATGGGTGTGGCGGTGAACTCGACCAACGACGAGTACCTGCCGGCACTCACAGCCGATGGGCAGACGCTGGTTTTCACCCGAAGGTTCCCGAGGACCGGCAAGACCACAGCCAATTCGCCGCTGGAAGAAGACTTCTATGTAAGTGTGAAGAAAAACGGCGTGTGGACGAAAGCTGTGCGTATGTCGGAGCCTGTGAACACCTACGACAACGAAGGAGCGCAGTGCATTTCGCAGGACGGACGTATGATGATATTCACCGGCTGCAACCGTAAGGACGGAGCTGGACGCTGCGACCTGTATATCTGCCACCGCGAAGGCGACCAATGGTCGAAGCCCGAGAATCTGGGTATGCCCGTTAACACCCCGGCATGGGAGGCGCAGCCGACATTCTCGGTTGACGGAAAGACATTGTATTTTGTCAGCAACCGCAAAGGGGGACTCGGCGGGATGGATATCTGGACGAGCGAATTTGTTGACGGCGAATGGTCGGAGCCGAAGAACCTTGGGGCACCGGTAAACACGCCCGGTGACGAAAAGACCCCGTTTATCCACTTTGACGACCACTCGCTCTATTTCGCCAGCGACGGCCACGTGGGAATGGGAGGTTTGGACCTATTTATGAGCAAACTGCAGGACGACGGCAGCTGGAGCGAACCAGTGAACGTGGGATACCCAATAAACACCGAGGGCGACGAGTCGAACATGATAGTGAGCGCCGACGGCAGGACTGCCATTTACTCGTCCGACCAGCTGGGCGGCTACGGAAAAGAGGATTTGTATATGTTCGAGCTGCCCGAGGCGGTTCGGCCTCAAGCCACGACCTATATCAAAGGCATAGTTTATGACAAAAAAACACAGAAACGTCTGGCAGCCGATTTCACCATAGTTGACCTCACAACCAAGAGCGAGGTCGTAAGTGCCTCGTCCGACCCTGTCGATGGCAGTTTCCTGCTTACGATGCCGGGATTGCACCAATACGCATTGTCGGTGACGAAAGAGGGATACCTGTTTTATTCGAAGAACTTCGAGATGACGGCAGCATCGATAGACGATCCGTTTATGCTGGACATACCACTCGAACCGATAGAGGTGGGGTCGAGTATCACGCTTCGCAACGTTTTCTTCGAGACGGCCAAATGGGATTTGAAAGAGGAATCAACGGTGGAACTCGACAAGCTGGTTATGCTTATGGGAGAGAACCCCAAGATGAGGGTGTTGCTAGAGGGCCATACCGACGACGTTGGATCGGACGCTGCCAACCAGAAACTGTCAGAGAACCGCGCCAAGTCGGTGTACGACTATCTGGTGAAGAACGGCGTGGATGCGGTACGCCTGCAATATAAAGGGTATGGAGAGAGTAAACCAATAGCCGACAGCACCACCGAAGAGGGCCGCGCCCAGAACAGACGCACGGTGTTCACAGTGGTGGAGAAGTAAGTGCGTGCCCGCACAGGGCGATAAAGTGGTTAGCAGTCAGCAGTTAGTAAAGAAATATGAAAAAAGTAGTTATATTGACTGGGGCGGGGATAAGTGCGGAGAGCGGCATCAAGACGTTTCGCGACAGCGACGGGTTGTGGGAGGAATACCGTGTGGAGGATGTGGCGACCTACGACGCATACGTGCGAGACCCAAAGCTGGTGCTGGACTTCTACAACGCCCGCCGCAGGGAGGTTTTCAAGGCAAAACCCAACGAGGGACACCGTCAGCTGGTGAGGCTTGAGGAGAAATACGACGTGAGAATCATAACACAGAACATCGACAACCTACACGAGCAGGCAGGTTCGAGCCATGTGTTGCATCTGCACGGCGAATTGACCAAAGCCAGAAGCGACAAAGACGACAACCTGATAGTGGAAATAGGCGACAGAGAGATACACCTAGGCGACAAGGCACCCGACGGAGCCCAGCTGAGGCCACATATCGTATGGTTTGGCGAAGCGGTGCCGAACATCGAGCCGGCGGCAGCATTGTGCGAAGAGGCCGACTACTTTGTGGTCATAGGAACCTCGATGAACGTCTATCCCGCGGCGGGACTGATACACTACGTGCCGCGCACGTCGCCTTGCTGGCTTGTGGACCCCAAAGCCGTACCAATCAGCCGGCAGATAACGATAGTGCAAGAGAAGGCAGGAACCGGCGTGAAGAAAGTGGTGGACGAACTACTGAGCCTAGCATAATGAAATAGAAACAATAAAATTACAAACCTCAAAAATACAAAATCATGAAGAAATTGTTATCAATTATCAGTTTAGTTGCGCTGGCCATGATTGCCAACGCACAGTTCACATTGACCTATAATGGTACTGCTGTTGCGGAAGGCACAACCATTCAGATGACCTCCACCACCTCGGGGAATATGCTTTTTGGCGATGTTGATCTACAGTTGATGTTGAACAACACTGGCATCGGCGTCGGACACTGGACAGCCAAGATCAACACCGATGGGCACAATTTCTCGGTGGTTCAAATGTGTGGCGACCAATGTGGACAAAACATTTCCGAAGTGCCAGTCACTGTGAATCCGGACACATGCAAGCTCATCGAAATACACATTGGTATTCCGGAAAACACGGCAGTCGGCACTAGCGAAACGTTTGCTCTGGAACTCTACAACAACGACAGGGGGTCAAACGACCTGACTTTTAATTTCGAGTTGACCTACAATCCCAATGCCGGCATAACCGAGGCCTCCGTAGCCACTATTGCCAACGCCTATCCCAACCCCGCCATCTCCAATGTCACCATCGGCTATGCTGTCGAGGGCACCGCGCAGTTCGTCGTCACCGACATCGCAGGCCGTCAGGTGATGGAGCAGACAATCAGCGGCAACGGAACGCTGAACTTGAACGTTGAGAACTTCCACCGCGGAGTGTATCTCTATGGCATACGCCAGGGCAACAAACAAGCCGCAATGAAAAAACTTGTCGTAAGATAAAACAAGACCGCAGGCGGTTACAAACAAGACAAGCTACTAAACTACAATGGGACCAGGATTTGATTGACTTGGTGGAATAAAAACAGAACCACGGATGGCTGATAACGCAAATATGCTACAGGTAGAACACGTAAGTAAGAGCTACGGCGATTTCTATGCGTTGCGAGATGTGTCGCTTGATGTTACGACAGGTCGCATCTTCGGTTTGCTGGGACCTAACGGGGCGGGCAAATCGACGCTCATACGTATCGTCAACCAAATCCTACAGGCCGACGAGGGTAAAATTGTCTTCGACGGGCACCCTATCAGGCAGTCGGATGTGGAGAATATCGGCTACCTGCCTGAGGAACGCGGTCTGTATAAGAAGATGAAGGTGGGCGACCAGGCCATGTATCTCGCCAAGCTGAAAGGGCTGTCGCAGAGCGAGGCCGAGAAAAGGCTGCGCTGGTGGTTCAAACACCTGGAGATAGACACCTGGTGGAACCGCAAGGTGGAGGAGCTTTCGAAGGGTATGCAGCAGAAGGTGCAGTTTGTCACCACGGTGCTGCACAACCCGAAGCTGCTTATCTTTGACGAGCCGTTCAGCGGATTCGACCCGGTAAACGCCACCCTGCTGAAGAAAGAGATACTGCGACTGCGAGACGAAGGGGCGACGGTGATTTTCTCGACGCACAACATGTCGTCGGTCGAGGAGATATGCGACGACATAGCGCTGATAAACCACGCACAGGTGGTGCTGAGCGGCAACGTGAAGGAGATACGCCAGTCGTACCGCAAGAATATGTACCATGTGGAGGCAAGGTATTCGGAGGACAAACGGATAGCGTTGCCGCCCGACTTCGAGGTGAAAAACGTCAACGAAGACAAAGGACTGTATGTCGCCGATGTGAGCCTGCCGCAAGCGGCCACATCGAACGACCTGCTGTCAGCGCTGATGAGCCAAGGGCAGGTGGTGGCATTGCAGGAGATACTACCATCCATGAACGATATATTTATTGAAGCCGTAAGTCAATGAGAAAAATACTTTTGATAATAAGCCGCGAGTATCTTTCGCGAGTCAAAAAGAAGTCGTTCTGGATACTCACCATCGTGGTGCCCGTGTTGCTTGCCGGTCTGTATGCCGTTCCCATCTATCTGGCGCTTCGCCCACAAGAGAAAACCACAGTGCTGGTGGTTGACGACACAAAACTCTTTGACGGCGCCTTCAAGTCGTCGAACGAGATTTCCTATCAGTATGCCGGTAGCGTGGACTACGCACAGCGACGCATGGAAGAGGAAGACTCGGTGACGGCGGTGCTATACATCCCAGCACGCGAGACCACCATTCCGGGAGACGCCTTCCTCTACTATAAAGGAAAGGTGCCTTCGGCAAACCTTCAGAGCGATGTCTCAGAGCAATTGCAGAGCCATATACGCACCATCATACTGCAGGATGTACACGGAATTACGCAAGAGGAATTCGACCAAGTGAACGCCACCAAGATAAAGGTTCACACCAAAGACTTGGAGACAGGCAAGGACGGGTTTCTGGAGGTGAAGATGGCGATAGGCCTTATGTTGGGTCTTATCATATTCTTCGTGGTGCTTATGTTCGGCGGACAGGTGATGACCGGTGTGTCGGAAGAGAAAACCTCACGCATAGTCGAAGTGATAGTGTCCAGCGTCAAGCCGTTCCAGCTGATGATGGGCAAGGTGATAGGAATAGGACTTGTGGGACTGACTCAGTTCGCCTTGTGGATTACACTTTCGATGGTGGGACTTGTGGGCATCCAAGCCGCAAATCCAGAACTGTTCGAAGCGGCGAAAGCACGGCAGAACATGACCGAGATAGCCACCAAAGGAACCGATGCAATGGAGCAGATGCAGGCACTGAACGACGCACCAGTGGTGACAGAGTTGGTTCAAGGGTTGACAGCCATAAACTTCCAACTCATAATCGTAATGTTCCTGGTTTATTTCATCCTCGGATATTTCATCTACGCCACCTTGTATGCCGGAGTCGGGGCACTGGTTGACAGCGACACCAACGCACAACAGTTTTCCTTGCCGGTGACAATACCACTTATGCTGGTCATGATAATGATGCCCGCCATAATAAACGAGCCATCGGGTTCGCTTGCCACATGGCTGTCGATGATACCATTCACGTCGCCAGTGGCGATGATGATACGCATACCGTTCGGGGTTCCGACATGGCAGGCGTTGGTATCAATAGGAGTGCTACTGCTCTTCGTGCCACTTAACACCTGGATTGCGGGACGCATATACAAACGCGGAATACTGCTGTACGGCAAAAAGATAACCTACAAGGATATATTCTCGTGGTTTGGGAAGAGGCGTTAGTGGGCAGTAGGCAGTGGTTGGTTAATTGAAATAACAACAAAAAACAAAATAAACTTATAACAATGAAAAGACTCTTTATTACAGCACTTTTGGCGTTGGTTTGCGCAATGCCTAGAATGTATGCCGACGAAGGCATGTGGTTGCTTTCGCTCGTTGGCAAAAGCTATGCCGACATGCAGAAAGCCGGTTTCAAACTCTCACCCGAGGACATCTACAGTGTCAACAAAAGCTGTCTGAAAGACGCTATCGTGGGACTTGGCAATGACGGCCGCCCCTTCTGGCACTTCTGCACCGGCGAGATTATCTCCGACCAGGGGCTTATCTCCACGAACCACCACTGCGGATACGGGAAACTGCAGGAACACTCCACTGTGCAGCACGACTACCTGCGCGACGGATTCTGGGCCTACACCAAAGAAGAGGAGTTGCCCAACCCGGGTCTTACGGCCTCGATACTGGTGAAGATGGAGGATGTCACCAACCAGATTCTGACCGCGATGTCGGACGATATGAGTGAGGGAGACCGCGCCAAGACGGTAGCACGCCTCTCGAAAGAGATTGCAGAGAAGGCCAAGAAAGAAAACCCCGGATGCGAAGCCATGGTGAAAGACATGTTCAACGGCAACCAGTACTTCCTCTTCATCCACAAAATCTACAAGGATGTGCGCTTGGTTGGAGCACCTCCCTCGTCGATGGGTAAGTTCGGCGGCGACACGGACAACTGGTCGTGGCCGCGTCACACCTGCGATTTCTCGCTGTTCCGCATCTACACCGCACCCGACGGCACCCCTGCCCCGTACAGCAAGAACAACGTGCCCCTGAAACCCAAGCACCACCTGCCGGTGAGCATCAGAGAGCTCAACGACGGCGACTATGCCATGGTCATGGGATTCCCCGGCACCACCAATCGCTTCCTCACCTCGTACGGACTGGAAGAGACGATGGACATCACCAACAAGCTGGTCTACGAAATCCGCACCGTAAAAATCAACATCCTCCGCGAGGAGATGGCCGCCAGCCAGAAGGTACGCATCCAGTATGCGTCGAAATATGCTTCGTGCTCAAACTACTGGAAATACAGCAACGAGCAGAACAAAGCCCTGAAACAGCTGAACACCATGAAGGTGAAACGCGAGACCGAACAGGAGTACTCGAAATGGGCACAGGGCCAGCTTCCGAAATACCAGCAGGCATTGCAGCTTATCAGCGACGGATATAAAGACCGCCGCCCCTACCGCGCCGCAATGATGTATCTCGAAGAGGGACTGCTGACGGGACCGGAGATACTGTGGGAAGCTGTGGGCACCGGCATCGGACTGCAGCAGATTCTCGACATGGAAGACCGCTACCAGCGCGATGAGGCACTGGACGAAGTGCGCAAGAAAGCCGCCGAGTTCTACAAGGACTACAACCAGGCCACCGAGATGAAAGTCTTCGCAGCGATGGCGAAATATGTTTTCACCAACATGGAACAGCGCTACTGCCCCAGCTTCATCAAGCAGGCTGACAAGAAATACAAAGGCGACTTCAACAAATACGCCCAGGAACTCTTCAAGAAGAGCATCTTCGCCAACGAGGAGGCCTTTAACAAGTTCCTCGACAAACCCAGCCGCAAGACCCTGGAGAAAGACCCCATCTTCGTGGCAGCGATGGAGACCTACACAAAATATCGTGAGATTTACGCCCAGATACCCAAGGAATCGGCAGAAGGGCTGACCCGTGGCACGCGCGACTTTGTCGATGGCATACTGCAAATCAACAGCGGCAAGAACCTCCTTGCCCCCGATGCCAACTCCACAATCCGCTTCACCTACGGCAACGTGAAGGCCTACAGCCCGAAAGACGCCGTATCATACAGCCACTACACCACCCTCGACGGCGTGATACAGAAAGAAGGGCCCAAAGGTGGTGAGTTTGAGGTGCCGGCACGTCTCAAGGAGCTCTACTATGCCCAAGACTTCGGCCGCTATGCCAACAACAAGAACCAGCTGCCCACCTGTTTCATCACCAACAACGACATCACCGGTGGCAACTCCGGCTCGCCCGTCATCGACGCCCATGGCAACCTCATCGGACTTGCCTTCGACGGCAACAGCGAAGCCATGAGTGGCGACATCGACTTCGAGGAGAACCTCCAGCGCTGCATCTGCCTCGACTCCCGCTACATGCTCTGGGTCATCGACAAATACGCCGGCGCCAAGAACCTCATCGACGAAATCGACATCGTGAAATAATACGACCTCCCGAAACTAAAGGTCAACCCCAAAGCACCCCGTCCTTTTGGGACGGGGTGCTTTTTTTATCCCCTCCCATCCTCCGCGACGACAACTGCTCCTTCTCCCTCGGACAAGACGACAAATACTACTTCGTCTTCAGCCTGCCCAAACAGCAGCTCAACGACCTACCCAACCGCCTCTCCCGTCAGGCTTTCTCCATCGCCCACAAGGTCGAACAAATGATCGCTAGCCGCGTAGCGAAAAAAACTCTAAAAAGTAATCAACCCCAATGGACCTTGCAGGGAAACGTCAAGTTTAATTCAATGGTCAGAGCGTTTCAGTTGTTTCAGTTTCAGTTCGATTTCAGAGGGTCAATTATATTTCAAAACCCCTTTATATATATTATAACTAATTAATAATTAATAATATAAGTAATAGGATTCGAAATCTGAAACCCCTAAAAAAACAACTGAAACAACTGAAACTGAAACGCTCTACTTAATCAAAATTCATCTAAAAAGCAAAAACACAATGAAATACGACATCTCCAAACAGTCGGCTCCCAAGATGCCGAACCTCGGTAAAGGCACCGAATGTATCAAAATTCTCCTTTCCCAGACCTCAAAAGACATGCACCAACCTCTCGTTCCGATGCTCTTTCCCGTACTTGGCGCTCATATCAGCGGCGCAGAATTTCAGTACCCGGACCTCAGTTGGAAGGAGCCGTGCGGCCAAATGGCCAACCTCGTCGCCGAAAGTGGGGGCAACAAGGGCCAATTTTAGATGCCTCACCTAACTCCCACCCAACTCCCACCCAACTCCCACCTAACTCCCACCCAACTCCCAATAAACTCTACATCTCAAACCCGACAGCCCCTCTCATCTTAAATGGTTAACTATTAGTTATTTCCCAACGGTCGGCCAATGGTTGAAAAGTGGTTATAACTTTTGCGTTATTATCAATTTATAAGAAGTACTTTTGCATACGTTGAGAAAATATGTTTTTATAAACAATATATTCAATACCAACGTTTTATGATTGGAAGTATTGCCATCACCCTCCTGAAACTCGCCGGCGCGCTGACGATTTTCCTGTTCGCCTTAAAGCTGATGAGTGAGGGACTACAGAAATTCGCCGGTTCTAAACTGCGCCACATCCTAACCAAAATAACGGGCAAACCTATCAGCGGAATTCTCGCAGGTACGGGTGTGACCGCTATCATCCAGAGCTCCACCGCCACCACCGTTATGACCGTGGGCTTCGCTGGTGCGGGCCTCCTGACTCTCGCCGGCGCCATCGCCGTCGTCATGGGCGCCAACATAGGCACGACGGTGACGGCATGGATTATCACCATCTTCGGCCTCGGCGGTAACAGCGGGGAGGAGTCGGTGCCTCTAATGCCCATGGTTATCGCGGCCATCAGCTTGTTCTTTATCTTCAGCAAGAAGAACAAGATGCAGTATCTGGGCCAAACTATCATTGGCTTGGCTCTGCTGATTCTCGGCTTGGGGCTGATGGGCGACTCGGTGCCGCCGCTTGACGAGGATGTGGCACACAAGATTGCGTCGTGGGGACAATGGGGATACTGGTCGATACTGCTTTTCATTGTGGTGGGAGCCATCTTGTGCATCATATTGCAGACGTCGTCGGCGATGACGGCGGTCATACTGCTTATGGCCAACCAAGGGTGGATAAACTTTGAGACAGCCATGGCGCTGGTGATAGGCCAGAACCTGGGCACGACGCTGACGGCCCAGGTGGTGGCGATGACGACGGGCACCACGGGCAAACGCACAGCGAGAGCGCATCTGGTGTTCAACGTGGTGGGAGCCTTGATTTTCATCATCCCGTTCTATCCGATATGCCACGGAGTGATGTTCATAAGCGAGAAACTGGACAGTGTCTTCCCGGCCATACCGCTCCTTCCGCTGGCCATCACGGTGTTCCACACTTTGTTCAACGTGGTGACGACCGTCATCCTAGCCTTCTTCATACCGCAGCTGGTGAAGCTGGTCACCTGGATGGTGCCCGACAAGAAAGCCGACGAGGGAGAAGAGGAATTCCGCCTCACCTATTTGGAGCCTACGCTGCTCTCGACCGCCGAGCTGAACCTGCAGAGCGCCAAGAGCGAGATAGTGGAGTTTTCGAAACGGGTGCTACGGATGTACACTTTCCTGCCTGGATTGCGTACTGCCAAAAACGAGGAGGAATTTGACGCGGTGCTGGCACGTATCACGAAATACGAAGGCATCACCGACCGCATGGAGATGGAAATCTCGAAGTTCCTCACCCGTGTCGGTTCGGGCGACGTGAGCCAGCACTCCTCCGAGCGCATTAGCTCGATGCTGCGCATCATCGACAACCTCGAAAGTATAGGCGACGCCGTGTATCAGATCGGCATGACGCGCAAGAACAAACGCGAGGACGCCGTGCACTTTGACGAGGGGTTGAACGCCAACCTGGACCACATGACCGAGCTAGTGCAGAAAGCGCTGGACGTGATGGATGCCAACCTGCACGACTACGACCACGCCGACCTCGACGCCGCCTACGCCGCCGAGAAGGCAATAAACCTATACCGCGACGAACTGCGCGCGAAACACCTCGACGCACTCAAACAAGGGACCTACGACTACTCGATAGGCAACGCCTACAGCGGACTCTACGCCCTCTATGAGAAACTTGGCGACTACGTAATCAACGTCTCCGAAGCCATAGTGGGAACGAAACGAGAGGAAGTGTGAGCCAACTATTAAGGCGTGAGATGCTCAGACCTCTCGTGGTCCTTTCCGACAGCAGACGCTGAGGATTCAGGCAAGGCAATAATATCATCAAACGAAAACGAATAACATGAAACGATTCGGGATTTTGATTTTGCTGATTTGTCTGGGAGCTGTGGAGGTGGCAGCACAGAGCTATACGGTGCGGTTCAGAGGGGTTGACAGCAACAACGAGACGTATCGGCTGGACAGCATAGAGATAACAGACCTGACACAGGGGTGGAGCATGGTGATGGTGAGCCCGGACACGGTGCTACAGCTTACGGTTGAGACGGAAGGCATAGCAGTGGCGGAGAGAGAAGCGGCGGTTGTGGGCAGGCCTTACCCCAACCCCGGCGAAGAGGCAGTGAGATGCGACATCGCAGTAAGAGACAACACCAGGGCGAAGATAAAATTGTACGGGAGCGACGGAATAATGAGAGCGGAGTCGGAAGCGACACTGAACAAAGGGGTGAACACCATAGAGGCAAGAGCCGACAGGTGTGGGATGTATTGGATGATGGTGGAGGCAGACGGGCAAAAGAGCGTGGCGAAGTTTGCCATAACGAAAGGGAGCGGACGATGCGGAATAAGCCTGTCGCAAAGCGGAAAGGTAACCAAGGGAGAGAACAGCGAGACATTCATGGCCGGCGACAGGATGAGATTCAAGGGATATGCGACCTTCAAGGGCTCGTCGGTGAGCAGCGCGGAAAGAGAGGAACAGGTGAGCGGGGACTGCGAGATAACGCTGGCGCTGCCGATAAGATACGACGACACGGCTGCGACAGTGACGCTGACAGGACGATTCTCGGTGGGCGAGGGACGGCAGGTCAGTTTCTCCCAAGGGAACCTGCAGTATAGCACAGCGGGGAGCCATCAGACAGCCAGTGGAAGCACGGTAGCAGGAACATGGCGCTTCGCCGCGACACAGTATGAATATATCGGAGAGGGGAACGCAATGATTGGAGCGGGATATGACGGATATATAGACCTTTTCGGATGGGGCACGAGCGGATGGAGCAGCGGCGCGACGGCATACCAGCCCTACAGCGTGAACGAAGACAACAGCGACTACACGCCAGGGGGAGACGGGCTGACGGGGCTGACGGAAAGCACGGCGAACGCCGACTGGGGAGTTTATAACGCCATAAGCAACGGCGGAGGGAGGCCAGAGCAGTGGCGAACGCTGACGACTGAAGAATGGCAGTACCTGACCGACGAAAACAACGAAAGCCGCGCGGGAAAGAAGGCGCAAGCCACGATTAACACCGACGGGGCGGACTATAACGGGTTGCTACTGCTGCCCGACACCTTCGAGCTGCCCGACGGCTGCCAATACACAGCGGGATTCGGCAACGGATACCTAACGAACCAATACGACACGGAACAATGGTCGGCCATGGAGGAGGCCGGGGCAGTGTTTATCACGACATCGGGACGGAGAAACGGCACAACGGTGACGCACGTCAACGCCAGGGGAATATACTGGAGCAGCAGCCCTATGGACGAAAGCAACGCACACACGCTGTTTTTCGTGACAGGGACAATGCAGAGCAACGCCGCAGAGGCCAGAAGGATAGGCGCGGCAGTGAGACTGGTAAAAGATGTAGAGGAATAGAGAGCCGTCAGAGAATATTGCCGAGCTGCTCCTTGATTTTCTCGAGTTCGTCCTTCATTTCGACGACCAGACGCTGAATGTCAACATGGTTGGCCTTGGAGCCGGTGGTGTTGATTTCGCGACCCATCTCCTGGGCGACAAAGGCAAGCTTCTTGCCACAGTCCTCCTCGTTGCGCATAGTGTCGCGGAAGAAGGCGATATGCTTGGCAAGACGCACTTTCTCCTCGGTGATGTCGAGTTTCTCAAGATAATAGATGAGCTCCTGCTCGAAACGGACCGGGTCAACCTCCTTCACGGCGAAGTCGGCGAAGTAACGCTTGATGCGGTCGCGTGCGGTTTCGATACGCTCGCCCTCATACTGAGGGATGAGGTTGAGGCGGTGCTCGATGGCATCGACATGCTTGACGAAATCCTGCTCGAGGACAGAACCCTCGTGGGCACGGAAGGCGTCAACCTCGTCGATAGCGGAGTTGATGCAGGCAGAGACCACGGCCCAGTCGGCATCGGAGATATCGTCGGCGGAGCCCGCAGACCACAAATCGGGCTGACGGACGATAGAGGCGAGCAGTTCGGCATCGGAGACGGCGACACCCATAGACTTTGTAGTGTCGGCGAGCTCGGAGAAACGAGCCTTGAGGAGGTCGCGGTTGAGCTGCGATTCCTCGGCAGTGGAAAGTATTTCGGTCAGAATGAAGTCGATCTTGCCACGATTGAGGCGCGAAAGCATGGAACGCACCTCGAGGTCGTGGGAGCGGTAGCGCTGAGGCATTTTAACACCGAGGTCAAGTTGTTTGCTGTTGAGGGTCTTTATTTCGACTGTAACTGTCATGCCGCCGGCGACACACTGCCGTTTGGCGAAGCCTGTCATGGATTTCATAGGGATTGAGCTTGAGAGTTAATTATTATTTATTGGTGGAGAATCTTATTGAAAGAGTCGGTGACGTAGGTCTTGTAGCGACCGCCGTCGTCGTAGATGAAATAGACCGACGAGAATTCAGGATGAGAACTTATAAAGGCGAGCGAGCTGTCCAGGCCCATGACCATGAACGCGGTGGCCAGTGCGTCGGCGCGCCACGCGGTGCTGTCAATCACTGTGACGCTCAGGAGCGAATGGTTGACGGGGTAGCCGGTCTTGGGGTCGATGGTGTGGGAGTAGCGGACGCCGTCTTTCTCGTAATACTTGCGATAGTTGCCGGAGGTGACCAGGGCGGCGTTGCGGAGCTCGACAGCCTGCATGACCTCGGGCTCGCTGAAACAGTTGTCGGCAGGTTTCTCTATGCCCACAACCCACGGGAGGCCGCCTTTCTTGCAACCACGGGCAATGACCTCGCCACCGATGTCGATAAGATAGTCGGTGATGCCAAGAGAGTCGAGGTAGCGCGCGACGAGGTCAACGGAATAGCCCTGTGCGATGGCGTTGAAGTCAATCTCGGTGTGAGGATTGTCGCGCATAAAGGTAGGAGAACCGAAGGCATCGATGGAGACGCCCACGGCGGAGCGGCAGACGAGGAGAAGGCTGTCGATGGTGGCCGAGTCGGGATAGGTGCCATTCTTGGCGCCGAAGCCCCACGCATTGACAAGAGAGCCGACACGGCAGTCGAAAGCGCCACCGGTGAGGCGGTTGACGAAGAGAGACTTCTCGAAGATATCGGCGGTGACGGGGAAGAGGACACTGTCGTCGCCGCGGTTGAGACGGTTGAGGTTGGAAGAATCGACCCAAAGAGAGACGGCGCGGTCGAATTCGAGGAGGATAGAGTCAATCTGAGGCTGCAGGGAGCGATGCTGAGGGTCGAAGTACTGGACGCTGTAGAAGGTGCCCTGGGCGCGTCCGTCGAACTTGAAGAAGTCGGACTTGTGTCCGCACGAAGCACAGAGGAGCAGTATGAGCGACGAGATGAGGAGCGGTTTTCTCAGCATAGGGATGCGGTATGAATTGAAAAAGCGTCCGGCACACTGCTACGTTTACCGAACGCTTTTTGACAAAAACAAGCGATTGTTATTTCTTGACAGCAATCTTCTGGTTGACGACTGAGCCGTCGGTCATACGCAGAGAGAGCATGTAGATGCCGTTGTTGTAGCGAGAGAGGTCGATGGAAAGCTGCTCGCCGACAGTCTGGAAGGCTTCGAGTTTCTGACCGGCCATGTTGTAGAGGACAACCGACTCGACAGCCTTGGGGCTGTTGATGTTGATGATAGCGGATGTCGGGTTGGGGAAGATGCTCACGTTGGAAGCGTCAGCATCGTCGATGCCAGCGACATAGGGGCTGACCATGACGGTGACATAAGCGGTGCGCGAGCAGTTCTGGTCGGCAGAGGTGGCGGTGAGAGCTACATCGGTGTTCTCCTGAAGGTTGGAGAGGGTGATGGAAGGCTCGGTGGAAGTCTGACCTGCGTAGCTCCATTCGAGGGTGGCGTCGTCGCGGTCGCAGATGCCAGTGAGGGTGGTGCTTTCGCCAGGCAGGAGGTCGAGTGTGCCGCTGATGCGGACCGAGAGGTCCTCATAAACGGTGAGGTTAAGTATAAGGTTGCTGTCGCATCCGGCGGCGGAGGTGCCGACCTTGAAGGTATCGACTTCGCTCTCGTTGTAGGTGTATCTGCCGAAGACGAAGGTACCACAGGAGGTGGTGTCGATGGTGGTATAGACAGCGGTATTGATAATCATGTGGATGTTGAGGCGGTTCTCGATGCACTGGCCACCGGTGGTTACGAGAGTGAGACGGTTGGTGTCGATGGTCTCGTATGTGCGGATGATGTTGCTACCGCTACCGAAGGAAACATAGCCGCAACCCTTGACGGTGGTGTCGGATACGGTGCCCTCGGTCGGGGTGATGATATGGATAGTGACGTCGAAGATAGAGTCGCACTTGGTGGCGGCGGTATAGGTGACGGTATCCTTGAAGTTAGATTCGGTGGTGTAGGTTGTGCCGTGCCAGGTGATGCGCTTGCAGACGGTGGTGTCGATGTCGGCACCTACACCATATTTGTTGACGACGAGGTTGAGCGTGTGGAGCTCGGCGCAGGTGCCAGCCTGCGGGTCGGCATGGACGGTGTCGATGAAGACGGTGTCGGCGGTGAAGGTATAGCCACGCCAAACGAGTTTCTTGCAGACGACGGTGTCGAGGGTTGTACGGCCTGTATCCTCAAGGGTGAGGGTCAGGGTGACGGTGCTGTCGCAACCGTAACTGTCGGAGAAGGTGTGCACATAGACACCATTGGTGGTGTAGGTTTCGCCACCCCACTCGTATTTACAACCTGCGGTAACGGTGGCGGTGTAGTTGCCATCGTGACGGACCTCGAGGTCAAGGACGTAGAGGGTGTCGTTGCGCATAAGGAAGGTAACGGTGTCGTCGGTATAGGTGACGCCGTTGATCCAAGTGAAGCTTTCGCAAGCGACTTCGGTCTGAATCTCGTAATTGGCTGCGGTTTTTGTCTGGGCGCTAGCAATCATGGGGAACATGAGGGCCACTAGGGACAAAACAAATAGTACTTTCTTCATATTGATAGGATGATTTTTGTTTACTAAATATACGTTAATGATTAATTTACAACATACTACGGTATAGACACGCAGAGTGGTGTATTTTTTCAACAATGTGCAAAGATAGGAATTTTTTTATATAAAAAAGAAAATGTTAGAAAATTGTTTGGGAGGTGAGGCGGAATCGGCGGGCAGAGATGGTTAGTGACGGCAGTGGTCTTTTTTGAGAGGGCGGCATAATTTTTTTTCTTTGAATGGGTTATTTTTAGTGGTCAGTGGTCAGGAGCCTGAGTGGGGTGGTTTGGTTCGGGTTGTTTTGTTGGGGCTGTTGGGTTGGGATTGTAAAAAAATGATTTATGGCTTTATTTGGACTTATAGGACATCCGGTGGGACACTCTTTTTCGAAGGAGCTGTTCGACCGTCGGTTCGAGGGGCGTCACGGATATCGGCTGATTGATTTGGAGAGTGTCGAGGGTCTGAGAGAGAAGGTGAGAGAACTCGGCTTGGAGGGATTCAATGTGACGATACCACACAAGAGGGCTGTGGCCGAGGTGGTGGACAGGCTGACGGAGGTGGCGGAGACGGTGGGCGCGGTGAACTGCGTGAGGGTGGAGAAAGACGGGAGCCTGATAGGAGAAAACACCGATGCGGAGGCGTTTCGCGGCGAGCTGGAAGGGTTCGCGGGAAGACGACGGGCACTGATACTGGGGACCGGAGGAGCGGCACAGGCGGTGGGATATGCGCTGAAGAGAAGCGGTGTGGAATACGAGATGGTGAGCAGGCGACCAGGGAACGGGACAATATCGTACGAGGAGGCATACGAGCGAGCCGAAGAGGTGGGGATGATAGTGAACGCGACGCCGGTGGGGATGCGGCCCAACGAGGCGGAGACGCCCTGGGGGAGGCCGGAACTGCTGACGGAGAGGCATTGGGTTTACGACCTAGTGTATAACCCCTCTCCTACCCGACTGATGCGGGAGGCGGCGGCGAAGGGAGCCAAAGTGAAAGACGGGATGGGGATGCTGAGACGGCAGGCAGAGCTGTCGTGGGAGTTTTGGGGGATTTAGAAAATTGCGGATGACGGCCAGATTAACGGCCGCCTATTATTTCGCCGCTGGCCACGACCAGATGGGCGTTTTCGTCGTAGATGGTGGCGTACTGACCGGCGGCGATGCCCTGGATGCGGGAGTCGGAGACGAGACGCACGCTGTCGCCGTCGCGCTGGAGGGAGGCGTCGGCGATGTCGGGGGTGTGACGAATCTTGAACTTCACGCGCCGAGAGGAGAAGTCGCCCCAGATGTCGCTGCAGAGGTAATGGAAGCCAGCGAGGTCGATGACGTTGCCGTACTGGGTGGCGGGGTCGTAGCCCTGGGAGACATAGAGGATGTTGTTAGAGATGTCCTTCTTGACGACGAACCAGGGGCCGCCGCTCAGGAACAGGCCTTTGCGCTGGCCAATGGTGTGGAACCAGTAGCCTTTGTGGGTGCCGAGTTTGCGCCCGGTTTCGAGCTCGACGATGTCGCCTTCGCGCTCGCCGAGGTAACGGCGGAGGAAGTCGTTATAGTTTATCTTGCCGAGGAAGCAGATGCCCTGAGAGTCCTTGCGCTCGGCGCTTGGGAGGCGGGCAGAGCGGGCAAGGGAGCGCACTTCGGCCTTCATAAGGTGGCCGATGGGGAACATGAGTTTGGAAATCTGACGGCTGTCGAGCTGGGAGAGGAAGTCGGTCTGGTCTTTCAGGGGGTCTTTGGCGGTGGCGAGGAACTGGACACCGTCGACGATGTCGGTGGTGGCGTAGTGGCCGGTGGCGATGCGGTCGTAGTGACAGCCGCAACGTTCCTCGAAAGCGCCGAACTTGATGAGCTTGTTGCACATGACGTCGGGGTTGGGGGTGAGCCCCTTACGGACGGTCTCGATGGTGTAGGAGACGACGCGGTCCCAGTACTCGCGATGGAGGTCGACGACCTCGAAACGGCAGCCGTATTTACGGGCAAGCCAGGTGACAATCTCGATGTCCTCCTCGGCGGGGCAGTCGGTGTAGCCGTCCTCTTCCTCCTTGCCGATGCGGATGTAGAAAATGTCGGGCTGGAGGCCTTGCTCCTTGAGCAGGTGGACCACCACGGAGCTGTCGACTCCGCCAGAAACCAATGCCGCAACAGTCATCTTTGAATTATGAATTAAGATTGTCGTTGGGAATAACGCGGAGGCAGGGAGAATTATTGCATCGAGTTTCGTCACGGATATGTCCCAGATTCATCCCAGTTGTGTCGGAGGCGGCTCCTAGTTGCGTAGTAGATTTCTCTTAGTTGTCTCCTACTTTTGTCTTAGTATTTTCCTAGATTTCTCTTAGCATAGTCTTACTTTTGTAGCAGTTGTTATGCACTTTTGGAGCAGGTAGAGAGCACCTAGAAAGCAGGCAGAGAGGACTTGTGGCCTAGTGATGTCTTGGGGTGGGCAGGTGGGGATGAGGGTGTGGGAGTGGGTGCGTAGAAACCCTATAACATTGACTGATTGGAAATTATGAGTAATATGGTTTGGTTTTTTGTAAAAATATGTAGATAAATGTTTGCTAATTGGGAAAATATCAGTACTTTTGCAGCGAATTTCGAGAGGGGACATGGGTCCCCTTAACTTTTGTATATAAGCGGTATGATAGACAAACTGAAAGTGATGGAACTGGTGAAGGAAACCCTCGAGGGTGGCCCGCTGTTCCTGGTAGGGATGAAGATAACGCCTGACAACCGGATATTCATAGACATAGACGGCGACGAGGGTGTGACGATAGACGACTGCATAGAGTTGAGCCGCAAGGTGGAGAACAGTCTGGACAGGGATGTGGAGGACTTTGAGCTGAACGTGTCGTCGGCAGGAGCGGATTCGCCGCTGAAGATGCCGAGACAGTACAGGCGGCATGTGGGCAGAGAACTGACGGTGACGACAAAGGACGGCGAGAAGAACGAGGGAGTGCTGGCAGAGGCCAACGACGAGGGAATAACGCTGAAGACAAGAGGCACGAAGAAACAGGCAGGGGAAGAACTGCACTACAAATACAGTGAAATCGACGTAGCCAAAGTGGTTATAAAATTCTGAATATAAACAATTACAAGATAAACAAGATGAAGACGCAAGATCTGATTGAATCGTTTTCCGAATTCAAAGAGTTTAAAAATATCGACAGGGAGCGACTGATGCGCATACTGGAAGAGGTTTTCAGAGCAGCCCTGGCAAAGCGTTTCGGGACGGACGACAACTTCAACATTATCGTGAACATCGACAAGGGAGAACTTGAAATATTCCGCAACCGCCTTATTGTCGAGGACGACGAACTGAAAGATCCGAAGAGAGAGATAGCGTACAGCGAGGCCGTGAAGATAGAAAGCGACTTCGAGGTGGGCGAAGAGGTGTCGGAGCCGATATACATGAACGAGTTCGGAAGAAGAGAGATTCTGACCATCAGGCAGAACCTGGTGTCGAAAGTGCAAGACTACGAGAAGTCGCTGGTGTTCCAGAAGTATAAAGAGAGAGTGGGCGAGGTAATCGTGGGCGAAGTGTATCAGCCGTGGAACAAGGAAATCATAGTGCTGGACGAGGACAAGATAGAGCTGGTGCTGCCGAAGAGCGAACAGATACCGTCGGACCACTACCACAAAGGCGACACGGTGAGAGCCGTGGTGCTGAAGGTAGAGATGAGGAACAACGCACCCGTGATTGTTCTTTCGAGAACGTCGCCGATATTCCTTGAAAGACTGATGGAGGCCGAGGTGCCGGAGATTTACGACGGACTGATAACGATAAAGAACATAGTGCGCGTGCCCGGAGAGAGAGCCAAGATTGCGGTGGAGAGCTATGATGACAGAATCGACCCAGTGGGAAGCTGCGTGGGAGTGAAGGGCAGCCGAATACACGGCATAGTGCGCGAGCTGCACAACGAAAGCATAGACGTGCTGAACTACACGCCCAGAATCGACATTATGATTCAGAGAGCACTCAGCCCCGCAAGAGTGTCGAACATAAAAATAGACGAGGAAAACAAGAAGGCGAAAGTGTTTATGGAACCCGACCAGGTGTCGCTTGCAATAGGCAAGGGCGGCCACAATATCAAACTGGCTGGAAAGCTGGTGGGCTACGAGATTGAGGTCTATAGAGATTCCGACGAGGACTACGACGATGTGGATCTGCAAGAGTTCAACGACGAAATCGACCAGTGGATTATCGACGTGCTGGTGGGTATAGGTTGCGACACAGCCAAGAGCGTGCTGAACATCTCGAAGGAAGACCTGCTGAAACGTACCGACCTGGAGGAGGAGACGATAGACCACGTGCTGGAGGTGCTGCGCGCCGAATTTGAGGAATAGCAACAAGCAAATCGCGGCACAACGGTCAATAACTAGAAAACAACAAATCAATTCTCTTTGATGGCAGAAGAACCTAAAAATATAAGACTAAGCAAAGCGGCAAAAGAGCTGAACGTGAGCATACAGACTCTCGTTGAGTTTCTGGACACCAAAGGCCAGAAGGTTGACCTGAACCCGAATGTGCGCCTCACGCCCGAACAATACGAGCTTGTGGCGGCAAAGTTCCAGACAGAACGCGAAGTGCGCGAACAGGCAGACAAGATTGAGATGCCCGTGAACGGCGAGACTGTGTCGATAGCAGCCGACGAGCCGAACAAAGCACAAGCAAAGGATGCTGCGGAAGAGGTGGTGATTATCAAGAACGCCTTCGACGGCAAAGAAGAGGCAGCCACACCTCAGGCGGAGAAACCTGCGAAACGCACCAAGAAAGCAGAAGCAGAGAAGGCCGAACCAGAAAAAGCCGAGGAAAAAACCAAAGAAAAACCAAAGGCAAAAGCAGCCAAAGAAGAGAAAGTAGAGGAACCTGCGGAAGAAGTAACAACCGAACCCGCAGAAGACACCGAAACCAAGGAAACCAAGAAAGAGGAAGAGAACGCAATAGGTCTCAAGATTCTCGACAAGATAGACCTATCGACCATACCTTCAACCACGGCTCCGAAGAAAAGCAAGAAAAACAAATCGTCGAAAGAGCCAAAGGAGGCAAAGGGAGAACCCGCAAAAGAAAACGGCAAAGGCCAAAAGAAACAAGCCGAGCCCAAGCCGAAAGCCAAGGAAGAACCGGTCAAAGAGACTCAGCAACCAACTCCAGCTCCCGAGAAAGAGGAGAAAAAGGTGGAATTCATCCCCACCGAGTACCAGAAACTCGAGGGACCGAAAGTGCTGGACAAAATCGACCTGTCACAGATTGAGAAATCACGTCCCGAAGGCGAGAAAAAACGTCGCAAACGTATTCGCAAGGACGGCGTGAAAGTCGATAGCAACGGCGTGGCCGCATCGATAGCCGCATCGGAGGCCAAGAAAGGGCAGCAGGGCAAGGATAAGAAGAGTGAGAAGCAGGGCAAGAAGAAAGGCACCGAAAAGAAGAAAGTCGAAATCGACGAAACAGAGATAGAAAAGCAGATACGCGACACACTCGCACGCCTGGGAAGCAAGGGCAAGTCGCAGACCTCCAAGCACAACCGCGAGAAGCGCCAGAAGGTGCATCAGCGTATGGAGGAGGAGATGCTGAACGAAATGGAGGGCCAGAAGACTCTGCAGGTGACCGAATTTGTCACCGCCAACGAGCTCGCCACCATGATGAACATGCCCGTGACAAAAATCATTGCCACATGCATGTCGGTGGGCATTTTCGTCAACATCAACCAGCGCCTCGACGCTGAGACGATAAAACTTATCGCCGACGAGTTCGGATTTGAAGTGAATTTCGCTGACGAGGATGTGGTGAACACCATACATCAAATCGAGGAAGAAGACCGCCCCGAAGACCTTGTTCCGCGCAACCCGATTATCACCGTCATGGGACACGTTGACCACGGTAAGACATCGCTGCTTGACTATATCCGCAAGACCAACGTCATCGCAGGCGAGGCTGGCGGCATCACCCAGCACATCGGTGCATACGAGGTGCAGACGGCGGACGGACGCAAAATAACCTTCCTCGACACGCCCGGTCACGAGGCTTTCACCGCTATGCGTGCACGCGGCGCCAAGATGACGGACATCGCCATCATCGTCATCGCCGCCGACGACAAGATAATGCCGCAGACCATCGAGGCCATCAACCACGCCCAATCGGCAGGCGTGCCCATCGTGTTTGCCATTAACAAAATAGATAAACCCGGTGCCGACCCCGACCGTATCAAGACCGAACTGGCCAACATGAATCTCTTGGTCGAGGAATGGGGCGGTAAATACCAAAGCCAGGACATCAGCGCCAAGAAGGGCATCGGTGTCGAGGAACTGCTTGAGAAAGTCATCCTCCAAGCCGACATCATGGAGCTGAAAGGCAATCCCAACAAACGCGCCAAGGGCGTGGTCATAGAGAGTTCGCTTGACAAAGGTCGCGGTTATGTGGCCAAACTGTTGGTGCAGGAGGGAACTATCCGCAAAGGCGACCCCATCGTGGCTGGAGCCGTAGCCGGACGTGTTCGTGCCATGTACAACGAGCGCAACCAGGAAGTCACATCTGCCGGTCCCTCGCAACCCGTGTTGCTGCTAGGTCTGACAGGTGCTTGCCAAGCCGGCGACTCGTTCAACGTGACCGAAAACGAAAAGGAGGCCAAGGACATAGCCAATCGCCGCACCCAACTCAGCAGGGAACTCGGACTGCGCACGCAGAAACACCTTACCCTCGAAGAAATTGGACGCCGCCTTGCCCTCGGCAACTTCAAGGAACTCAATATCATTGTCAAGGGCGACGTGGACGGTTCTGTTGAGGCTCTCAGCGACTCGCTGCTCAAACTCAGCACCGACGAAGTTCAGGTAAACGTCATCCACAAGGCTGTGGGACAGATTTCGGAGACCGACGTAATGCTGGCCATGACCGCCGATGCAATCATCATCGGATTCCAGGTGCGTCCCTCTGTCGGCGCACGCAAGATGGCCGAAACCGAACATATCGACATACGTCTCTATAGCATCATTTACGACGCCATCAACGAGCTCAAAGACGCTATCGAGGGTATGCTCGCACCCGAAACCCAGGAGAAGATTGTGGCCAATCTCGAGATACGCGAAACCTTCAAAATATCGAAGGTCGGCACCATCGCCGGATGTATGTGTCTGGACGGCAAAATCAACCGCAATACCAGCGTACGCATCATACGCGACGGTATCGTGGTCTATACCGGAAAACTGGCCTCCCTCAAACGCTTCAAAGACGATGTCAAGGAGGTGGTAAGCGGTCAGGACTGCGGCCTAGGCATAGAGAATTTCAACGACCTCAAAGTTGGCGACATCGTTGAAGGCTACGAGATAATAGAAATCAAACGAAAACTCTAATCATATCAACACTTAAACAAATCAACACCCCTAGCCTCCTTAGTTCAACGGATAGAACGGAAGTTTCCTAAACTTTAAATGAGGGTTCGATTCCCCCAGGAGGTACCAACGAAAATAAATAAAACATAAACACAATGAAAATCTATCAGACTTCTGACCTTCGCAACATCGCCCTCGTGGGCGGTGCCAAATCGGGCAAGACCACTATGGCCGAGGCTATGGCCTTCTGTGGCGGCCTTATCAACCGTCGCGGAACCGTTGACGGCAAAAACACCATCAGCGACTATCGCGACATCGAGCTTGACCGCAAATACAGCGTCGAGACCACCCTCATGTACACCGAGTTCGGCGGCAAGAAGGTGAACATCCTCGACGTTCCTGGTTTCGCCGACTATCAGGGCGAGCTCGCATCCGCTCTCAACGTGGTCGAGGCAGCCGTAGTGGTTGTCAACGCCCAGAGCGGCGTTGAGGTCGGCACCGAAGTGGCCAACCGCTACGCCAACAAGATTGGCACACCCATGATTTTCGTGGTCAACCACCTCGATGCAGAGAAAGCCAACTTCGACGACAGTGTCAACCAGCTGAAAGACTATTTCGGTGGTAAATGCACCGTGCTTCAGTTCCCCACCAACGCAGGTCTCGGATTCAACCAGGTCGTTGACATCGTCAGCAACAAGATGTACACCTTCAAGGACGGCAAAGCCACCGAGGAAGAGGTTCCCGCCGCTTTCGCCGACAAAGCCGCCGAGATGCGCATGGCACTCGTCGAGGAAGCCGCCGCTGCCGACGACGCTCTGATGGAGAAATATTTCGAAAACGGTGACCTCACTCCTGAGGAACTCACCAAAGCCCTCAAGCTCGCCATCGACAAACGCGACCTTTTCCCCATCCTCTGCTCTTCCGCAAAGGAAAATATGGGTGTCGCACGTCTCCTCGAGTTCATCTGCCAGAACGTACCCTCACCCTGCGAGGTTGCCAATGTCAAGAAGGCCAAAGCCGGCAAAGAACTCAAATGCAACAGCGCCAACCCCACCGTCGCCTTCGCCTTCAAGAGCGCCAAGGACAAGAACCTCGGTGAAATCACCTACCTCCGCATCTACGACGGCGAACTCGCCGAAGCACAGGATGTGGTCAACGCCTGCAACCAGAGCAAGGAGCGCGTCAGCCAGGTACTCGTCTGCAGCGGCAAAGACCGTCAGCGTGTCGAGAAAGCTTGCGCCGGCGACATTGTCTGCACCATCAAGCTCAAAGACGTTAAAATCAACCATACCCTCACCACCGCCAAGAACACCGACGACGCAGTCGAGGAAATCCAGTTCCCGACACCTATCTATACCGTCGCTGTGAAGGCCGCCAACAGCAACGACGACGAGAAAGTCGGTGCTGCTCTGAAAGACCTCGTCACCTACGACCGCAGCCTTTCGCTTGAGAACAGCCGCGAGCTGCGCCAGGTCATCCTCGGTTGCCAGGGTGAGCTCCACCTCAACACCGTGAAGTGGTACTTCGAGAACCAGTACAAACTGGCTGTCAACTTCACCGCCCC
>JAFZTV010000054.1 GCA_017618625.1 Bacteroidales bacterium
GCAGCTTTTTTGGCAGGATACCAGCCGAAGAAGATGCCCACCGCCACACACACCACGAAACTCAGCACTATGGCACCGTAGCTTATGATATAGGGCCAAGCCAGGATGGATGTGATGGCGTAAGCTATAAGCACTCCGAAGATGATGCCGATGATGCCTCCGATAACGCTCAGCACCACGCTCTCGAAAAGGAACTGACGCATGATGTCGCGGTTCTGTGCACCGATGGCCATACGCAGGCCTATCTCCTTGGTGCGCTCGGTGACGGTGACGTACATGATGTTCATGATGCCGATGCCGCCGACGGCCAACGAGATACCAGCCACGATGGAGAGCAGTATGGTGAGAAATCCCAGCACCTGGCTCATGGTGGAGAGCATCTCTTCCTGAGTGAACACGTTGAAGTCGTCGTCCATACCCTCACGGATGTTGTGAGTAGAGCGCAGCGTGTGGGTTATCTCGACAGCAGCCATCTCGCTTTCTTCCTCGCTGGTGGCCGACGCCATTATCATGTTGAAGTGATTGATGCCCAAGAAGCGTTTCTGGACGGTGGTGTAAGGGGCGAAGGCTATGTCGTCCTGATCCTGCCCCATCTGGCTCTGACCTTTGCTTTTCAACACACCTATGACCTTCATCGGGATGGAGCCGAAGCGGATGGTTTGTCCGATGGGGTTCTCGCCGTTGGTGAAAAGGGCGTCGGCGATGGTCTTGCCGATAACGCACACCTTTGCGTAACGGGTGACGTCGTCGTCGGTGAACATAAGTCCGCGCTCAAGCGAGTAGTTCTCAATCGAGAGGTATTTGGGAGAGACGCCTTCGACGCTGCCCGAGTGGTTGTTGTTGCCAAATACCATCTGTGCGGCGCTATTCACCACCGGCGATATGGCGGCCACATAGTGGCAGCTTTTCTGGATGGTCTCGATGTCTTTCAGGTCGAGCGACTTGGTGCTGGAATTGCCCATGTCAACACCGCCTCGGCTCTGACGTTCGGGCCACACCATGATCATATTGGTACCCATCGAGCTGAACTCGGCTCGGGTGTTCTGCGTTGCGCTTTGTCCGATGGAGACCATCGTGATAACCGCGGCGATACCAATCACCACACCCAGCATCGTAAGCAGGGCGCGGGTCTTGTTGCGCATTATCGCGCGTATGGCTATCTTTATAAGGTTTGTAAAGTTCACTGTGAGAATTGAGAATTGAAAGTTGTAAAATGGAAATTACTGCCCGCTCTCATCCACCTTGGGAAGTGCAGCCAACGCTTCGGCCGCCGACTTGGGCATAACGGAATGGTCGTCGACCACCATGCCGTCCATCAGCTTCACCACGCGGGTGGTGAACTCGGCAATGTCGGGTTCGTGTGTCACGAAGGCTATGGTCTTTCCTCTGTCGTGGAGGCTTTGGAAAAGACTCATGATCTCGTATGACGTGCGGGTGTCGAGGTTGCCGGTGGCTTCGTCGGCGAGGATAATCACAGGATCGTTGACTATGGCGCGGGCTATAGCCACACGTTGCTGCTGACCTCCCGAAAGCTGAGCCGAGGTGTGCTCCATGCGGTCTTGCAGACCTACGGCTACAAGTGCTTCCATCGCCCGCTCTTTGCGTTCTTTGGCGCTGAATTTCTTGTTGTACATCAGTGGCAGCTCGACATTCTCCAACGCCGAGGTGCGGGGCAAAAGGTTGTAGTTTTGGAAGACGAAGCCGATCTTGTGGTTGCGCAGTGTGGCCAGCTCTTTCTTTGTGCGTTCTTTTACGCTCACGCCGTCAATGATATAGTCGCCAGAGGTGGGGGAATCGAGGCATCCGAGTATGTTCAACAGGGTTGACTTGCCGCTGCCGCTCGTGCCCATGATGCTGACGAACTCGCCCTCTTCGATGTCGAAACTCACACCTCGCAGTGCGTGCACATATTCGCCACCAACCAGGAAGTCGCGCTTAAGGTCGTTCAACGATATTATGCTCATCTTTTTCTTCTTTCAGGTCCTTCAAAGAGGCTCTTGGCTTTCTTTGTGTTAAGCTTTTCGCGGCTTGCCGACAGCACCACCGTCTCACCCTCTGCCAATCCTTCGCTCACCACCACGTTGGCTCCGTCGCTCAGGCCTGTTTTTACCTCGCGCAGACTCAAGGTCTTGTCTTTCAGCACCACAACGGTCTTCTTGCCGTCGGCTGAACCCTGTGTGTTTGTGGCACCGCTCATACCGTCGGGCATATCCTTGGGCATTTCTTTCGGCATGTCCTTGGGCATATCCTTCGGGGGGTTGAAACCTTTGGGCATATTCTTTGGTGCGGCAAACCCTTCGGGCATCTCAGGCAGGGTGTAGCCCTCTTTCTTCAGCATCTTGCAGATGTCGGGAGTCAGCTCGAAATAGGTTGCCTCGAGCGGCACCAACACACCCTCTTGCTCGTTTACCACGATGCTCACGTTTGCGGTCATGCCTGGATAGAGTTTGTTCTCCTCGTTTGGAGCGGCTATTATCACCTTGTAGGTCACCACGTTGCTCGTGACGGTGGGGTTGAGGCGGAGCTGCTGCACCGTACCAGTGAACTGGTCTTCGGGGAAGGCGTCAACGGTGAAAACCACGCGCTGGCCCTCTTTAACCTGTCCGATGTCGGCTTCGTCGATATTGGCTTCCACCTGCATCTCTGTCAGGTTGTTGGCTATCGTGAAGAGGGTAGGGGTGCTGAACGATGCCGCCACCGTCTGGCCCTCTTCCACCTCTTTGTTCAGTATCACGCCATCGATGGGCGAGTAGATTTCGGCATACTTCAGGTTCGTCACCGCGTTCTCGTAGTTCGACTGTGCCGAAATCAGCTGGTTCTTTGCCTGCTGCAGGTTTGTGGCCGCCTGGTCGTATTCCTCCTGTGTGGCGGCTTTGTTCTCATAGAGTCGCTTGATGCGGTCGAAACTCTTCTGTGCCAGGTCTTTGCTGCTCTGTGCCGTCGAGAGGTTAGCCTTGCTCTGCTTCACCTGTTCGCGCAGGTTGCTCTTGTCCAGTTCGGCCAGCAGGTCGCCCTTCTTCACGGTCGAGTTGTAGTCAACATACAGCTTCTCCACGATGCCGCTCACCTGTGTGCCCACCGTCACCTTATAGACGGGCTGAATCTCGCCTGTGGCAGTGATAGTGTTCTCAATCTTACCTTTCTCCGACACCGACGAGTTGACGTTCACAACATACTTGCCGCCTTTCGACAGCATCCCGATTGCTATCACGGCGACTAGCACCACCGCCAAAACAATCCAGATCCATTTCTTTTTCTTACTCTTTGCCATATTGTGTTATAGTTTTATGCTGTAATTTTTAAGTTTCATTTATTTTACCATGTATATGTCCAGCACCTTCAGGTCGAGCAGATAGGTGTATTTGTTCTGCAGGTAGTCGTTCAGCGCCGAGAGGAATCGGTCCTGCTGTGTGAGCATATCGACCGTGGTTACAGCGCCGTTCTCGTATTTCAGCCGATAGACGTTGTAGTTCGACTGGTAGGCCTCTTTCAGCAGCTGCGACGAGCGGTACTGGTTTTTCGCCTGTGCGGTGGCTATGTACTGTGCCTCGATGGTCTTGCGCAGTTCCTGCGACGTCTGGTCGTGCTGCAGCTCTGCCTGCCTTAGGTTTATCTTGCTCTGCTTCACCTGGGTGATGCTGTTGCCGCGCAGGATGGGGATGTTCAGATTCAAACCCACGGTGCCGCTGAAGTTGCCGCCGCTCACCATTGTGCCGCTCGTCTGGTCGAGCTGTGCGCCGCCGAGGTAGTAGTTGGCGCCGCCGTTCAGCCCCAGTGTAGGCGAGTAGGCCGACTTGGCTATCTTGACGTTGTATTTCGCTAGATCCACGTTCATCTGGCTTATCTGCAGGTCGGGCATGTTGCTCTCGGCCTCGCGGATTACCTGCTCCATCGACAGCAGCTGCATCTGCGCGTCGTCCTGCTCCAAGTCAATCACGCCCACGGTGGTGCCCCTCTCGAGGCACAGCAGGTTGCGCAGCTCCAGACGGTTGTTCTCTATAGTGAGCTTCGTGTTCTCGATGTTGGCCAGCGCGCTCTCGTAGTTGGCCTGTAGCAGCATGTAGTCGCTTTCGAGCAGTTTGCCCACGTTGAATTTCACATCGCCCTCGTGCATCTGCTCCTCGCTGGTTTTCAGCACGTCTTTCTGGTACGACAGGCGCTCCTGGTTCATCAGTATGGTGAGGTACGACTGTATAATCTGAGCCGCCACCGTGTTCTGGCTCTGCTTCACCTTCAGCTCGCTCTGCTTGAGCGACAGCTTGCTCTGCTGCAAGGTGCGCAGGTTAGCCAATCCGCTGAACAGCGTCATGTTGGCGTTCACGCCCGCCGAGGTGTTGAACGACGTGCCTCCGCCCTGTATGTTCATGTTCTCGCCCGCCGAGGCGTTCATGGTCGGTGCAAAGTTCCATTTGGCGTTGCTCACGCTGGCCTCTGCCGACTCGCGGTTCAGTTGTGCTGTCTGCACCGTCAGGTTGTGCTCGTAGGCGTACTGCAGGCATTCGCTGAGCGACATGCGCACCGTGTCCTGCGCCCGGCACACCCCGGCCACCGCCAGCACGGCCGCCATCACCACCGTTCCCAGCATCGTAGTTCTTTCGTGTTTCATCTATAAATCCGTATTTTAGGAAGAATGTAATCAAAAAATCAAACTGCAAATTTACTTTTTTTTTCGGTATTTGAGCGATTGTATATAAAATAACAAACCTTATAAAAGTCCAAGGCAATCCATAGCCCAAGTATAGCCCGACCCTAGCCCGACCATAGACATTCGATAGAGAAAACATTGAGACCGCATAGAGGACACATAGGGAAAACATAGAGAGTTGGATGGATTATGGTTCGTATTTTTGATTGGGAAATGTTTTCTTCTTTAACTTTTTTTCATCGAAAGACACGAAAAGGTTGTTTATTTCGAAAGGGTGCGAAAAGAGCGAAAAAAAATGCGAAAATTCTTTTTGCTTCGCTTGAGGTTGTGGATAAAGTACAATGCGTGAGCATAATGGGGGATTGCAAATCTTTGAAAAAGAAGTTGTTGGATGTTAAATCGTTAATTTTGAATTATTAAAAAGGTCGTCGACCACCTAACGCCCTACCAACGCCCACCTCGCTCCCCGTATGAAGTTTTGGCTAAAAATAATGATTAAGGATTCGGTTGCTTTCGGTTGAATGGTGCAATGCTTGGGTACAAGATAAATGACTGCTGATACCCGCTGTTGTGAGGACATTGTGGTTTTATGGGGGCAACGGCAGACGGGTTGGAGGGTTGGCACTAAAACACAATCCATCATGCGGAATGCACACTATTTTCGCTTTTCTGCCGTTTTTATAGGAGTTATATAAAAAGTGATGTCTGTAAAGCGGCTCTTCTTATTCACTCTATTTGTCGTTCCGCTGGCTGCGGCCATGGGTCAGGCCCGTCTGGAAGGGCGTGTGTCGGCCGGAGGCGGCGGGCTGGAGTTTGCTACTGTCAGCGCCCGCTGGCAAGGTGGGTCGGCTGCGGTGCGCACGGACCGCAAAGGGGCATGGGCGTTGACGGTGAGCGAGACGGACACGGTGTATGTGAAGTTCTCGCTGCTTGGCTACCGCGACACGACGGTGGTGCTGGGACCGTTGGGCTCGTCGCGCAGGGTGGTGGATATGGTGATGCACGAGCAGTCGAGCCAGCTGAACCAGGTGAATGTGGTGGGTGAACGCTCGACGACGGGTAACTACACCCATATCAACCTGGCCGACATTGAGAATATTGCGGGTCCGAACGAGGGCGTGGAGAGCGTGCTGAAGACTCTGCCGGACGTGGCGTCGAACAACGAGCTCTCGTCGCAGTATTCGGTCCGCGGCGGCTCGTTTGACGAAAACCTTGTGTATATCAACGACGTGGAGGTGTTCCGCCCGCAGCTGGTGCACAGCGGTCAGCAGGAGGGCATGAGCATCATCAACGCGGATATGGTGGACCACCTGACCTTCTCGCCCGGAGGGTTCGAGGCTCTGTATGGCGACAAGATGTCGTCGGTGCTGGACATTAAATACAAGCGGCCGACGGAGTTCCACGCCAAGCTGTCGGGGTCGCTGCTGGGAGGAGCGGCCTGGGCACAGGGGACAATAAAGAATTTCTGGTATAACGTAGGATTCCGCTACCACAGCAACCGCTACCTATTTTCATCGCTCGACACCAAAGGACACTACACCACAGCCTATACCGACCTGCAGGCGCTGATGGGATACAAGGTGAACGACAAGGTGGACCTCTCGCTGCTCGCCATCTGGACAAGGAACCGCTACGCCCTCGTGCCGGAAAGCCAGACGACCACTTTCGGCAATTTCATGCATTCGATGGAGCTGGACATCTACTTCGACGGGCAGGAGACGGACAAATACTCGACGCTTCTCGGAAGCTTCACGGTGGACTATCATCCCAACGACAACTTCAACCTGAGATGGATAACCTCGGTGCAGAGCAACGACGAGGCGGAGCTGTATGACATTCAGGACCAATACTGGCTCTATGAGTTGGCTTTGGGTTCGCAGATGGGACAGGTGGACAAGTTTGACCGCGGAGTGGGCACTTTCCTCGAGCATGCCCGCAACTACCTGCGCACGGGTATCTACAGCACCGAGGTGAGGGGGACCCACTATGCCAAGCTGGGCAACTGGCGATGGGGGGTGAAGGCGCAGATGGAGACCACCGACGACCGAGTCAACGAGTGGAAGTGGGTGGACTCGGCGGGTTATTCGATGCCGACCACATACGAGACTCCGGGCGACAGCCTCAACCAGCCGTATAACCCAATTCTCCAGTTCTACAGCAAGGCACACAACAACGTCTACACGATAAGAACGACAGCATTCGTGCAACGCGACTTCAACTGGATTACCGACAAGGGGACCGACCTGCAGCTGGTGGTAGGCGGTCGATTCCAGCATTATACCATGTGGTCAACCTCTCAACCTAGCAACAGCAGCCGGACTCTAACACAATTAAGCAATCAGGAATTCACGCAATATACACAGGCGTTCGTCTCTCCGAGGGTGAGCTTTGCTTTCAAGCCGAACATCAAGACCGACCTGCTGTTCCGCACCACTGCCGGCGTCTACCAGCAGGCGCCGTTCTATAGGGAGCTGCGCCGTTTGGACGGCTCGCTGAACCCGAAAGTACATCCGCAGCGCTCGTATCAGATTGTGGAGTCGATCGACTGGAACTTCAAGCTGTTCAATAAACCGTTCAGACTGACCACCGACGTCTATGCCAAATATGTGGACAACCTGATTCCTTACAGCATAGACAATCTGCGAATACGCTACACAGCCGACAACAACGCCGAGGGCTATGCCGTGGGTATGAGCATGAGGTTGAACGGGGAGTTTGTGGAAGGACTGGAGTCGTGGGCGAGCATCTCGCTGATGCAGACGCGAGAGAACATAAAAGGCGACGGTTACGGATGGCAACCCCGGCCGACAGACCAGATTTTCTCGTTCAAGACCTTCCTGCAGGATTATATTCCCAAAATACCGTGGTGGCGTATGAGTTTGAGTCTCATCGTGGGAACGGGACTTCCCGTCACCTTTCCCTATCAGACCGACCGCAGCGCCGACTTCAGATTGCCTACCTACTTCCGTGTCGACTGGGGCAACTCGGTACAGCTGTCGCGATTCAAGAGACTGGCCAACACCAAGTTCTTCAGCGTGGTGGACGACGTGATGATAGGGGTGGATGTGTTTAACCTTTTCAACTACCACAACGTGGTGTCGTACCTCTGGGTGGCCGACTACGAGAATGTCTACTACCCGGTGCCCAACTACCTCACCGCACGACAGTTTAACGTGAAAGTAACCATAACCTTCTAAGTGCGTGCCCGCACAGGGCGGGTTATTTTGCTTCAAATGATAGACAAACGGCTCATACCATCGGATGAAGATTTGAAAGCCCTCGTACCGCAACGGAGAGTGCTTTCGGGCGGGAACACGATGTATCTGTTTCCGTCGAAATCGGTTGACATACTGAAACTCGATTTCGTCTTCAACGCGGGAGGAGCCAGCCAGCCCAAGAGACTCTGCGCAGGCGCGGTGAGAGACATGTTGCTCGAGGCGTCTGAAAAATACAGTTCGCGACAGGTGGCCGAGCTGTTTGACAGGCTGGGTATCGCAATGGACCGTCAGGCCACCTCGACGACGGTGAAGCTTACCGTCTATGTTCTGAAAAAATATGCGGCCGAGGTCTTCCCTGTATTGAACGATTTGCTTCTCCACCCGGTATTGGGACAGAATGAGTTTGACGTCTTGATGGCCAAACGGCGGCAGGCCCTGCTCAACGGAGAGCTGAAGACCGCCATGGTGGCTCGCAACCTCTTCTATGAGGCGGTATATGGAAAGGAGCATCCCGAGGGAGTATATGCCAAACCGGACGATGTGCAGAAGTTGACGCTGGCCGATGTGCGCGGTTATGCCGACGAGCGCTTCTCGCTTGCCGACGCCACCTTGGTACTTGCCGGAAACTATGACGACGAAATACTGAAGCTGGTTGACGACTGCTTCTCGGTCTCTCAACATATCAACAACCAACATATCAACCTATCAACGCATCAACAATCATATCCCCCAACCCCCGCACCCGGACACTCGGCAATTCGCCACACGATCCCATCCTCTGTACAGACCACCCTTCGCATCGGGCGACTGCTGCCTATGCAGTGGGAAGATGCCGACTATCCCATGTTTATGATACTCAACACCGTGTTGGGAGGTTATTTCGGCTCACGCCTGATGACTAACATAAGAGAGGAGAAAGGCTACACCTACGGTATCTACTCGATGTCGAACATGGTGAGGGGCAGCAGTGTGTTCTATGTTACGAGCGATGTGGCGTCGGAGTATGCCGAACCTGCGTTGAAGGAGATATACCATGAACTCGACACTTTGAGGCGAGAGCCGGTTTCGGATGACGAGCTGAACCTCGTATGCAACTATATGGCCGGCGACTTCCTCCGTTCAATCGACGGAATCTTCGAGCGCTCCGAGCGTTTCTACAATATGATGGACACGCAGATAGACGAGCGGTTCACCTCGAATTTCTTCAACGCACTGCAGACGGCGACACCAGGAAAGCTGAAGGAGATAGCGGAGCGGGTTTATGACAAGCGGGAGATGGCCGAGGTGGTGGTTGGATAAAAAAGAAGAAGAGGCGACCCGACGGGTCGCCTCTTCCTTTTTTCTGTCTTCATATATTTAGTGCAGGAATGCCAGCAGGATACCGGCAGCCACAGCCGATCCTACCACGCCGGCCACGTTCGGACCCATAGCGTGCTGCAGGAGGTAGTTGGTCTTGTCGTACTCCAA